>JBMSXH010000111.1:0-7216 GCA_049425445.1 Phycisphaerales bacterium
CCTTCCACCCCGACGTCGCGGCGACCGCGCAGCACGCGTTCGACCTCGCGCGGGATCTCGCGTCCCACGGGCACGAGGTGCATGCCATCGCCTCGCGATCCCTCTATGGGCAGCGGGGCGCCACGCTTCCGGCGGAAGAGACCGTCGAGGGCGTGCAGGTGCACCGCGTCGGCCGAAGCCTCTTCGGCAAGGCCGGCCTTGCGGCGCGACTCTTCGACTTCGTCTCCTTCTTCGCGGCCTCCACGTGGCGGCTGCTGCGCATGCCTCGCGCCGACGTCTGCGTCTGCCTCACCACGCCGCCGTTCATTGCGCTGGCCGGACTTCTCGCCAAGCGCCTTCGGGGAGGCCGCCTCGTGATCTGGTCGATGGACCTCTACCCCGACGCGCCGGTGGCGTTCGGCCTGATGCGATCCGGAAGCGTCCTCGTCCGCATCGCGCAGCGGCTCGACCGCCTGTGCCTGTCCGGCGCCGACGCCGTCGTCGCACTCGGACGCTGCATGCGCGATCGACTGATCGCCAAAGGCGTCGATCCCGATCGAGTCGAGGTGATCGGCGTCTGGAGCGACGAGGACGAGATCGTCGACGAGCCGCGCGAGAATCCCTTCCGGAAGCGATGGTCGATCGGCGATCGCACCCTCGTGATGTACTCGGGGAACTTCGGGCTCGGCCACGACGTCGAGACGTTCCTCGACGCCGCCGAACGGCTGCGCGCCGACGATCGTGTGCGATTCGCCTTCGTCGGCGGAGGCAAGCGCAAGCCCGAGGTCGATGCCGCCGTGCGCGATCGGGATCTGCGCTCGTGCATCGTCGAAGGTCACCAGCCGCGAGAGGCGCTCGGCGAACTGCTCACCGCCGCGGACATCCATCTGGTGACGATCCGACCGGGCGTCGAGGGGATCATGGTGCCGAGCAAGTTCTACGGGATCCTCGCTGCGGGACGTCCGGCGATCCTCGTCGGCACGCCGGAGGGCGAGATCGCCCTGACCATCGAAGAGGATCGCTGCGGAGCGATCGTGCCGGTCGGCGACGGCACGGCGCTCGCGGCGGCGATCGTGCGGCGGGTCGAGGACCCTGCGATGGCAAAGGCCGAAGGAGCCCGAGGCCGAGCCGCGCTCGAGTCCCGGCACTCCCGCCGCATCCGCTGCGAAACGTGGAGGCGTCTGCTTGAGTCGATCGTTCGCGGAGCCGATCCTGCTCACTTCGCCGCGGACGCGGCCCTCTCGGAGGACGCCCGTTGATCGACGTGATGATCATCACCTTCAACGAGGCCCAGAACCTCCCGCACTGCCTCGACGCGCTGCGCGGATGGGTGAATCGGGTCTTCGTGATCGACTCGGGATCCACCGACGGCACGCCGGAGATCGCCTCGGAGCGTGGCGCGAGCGTGGTGCATCACGACTGGGAGGGGTACGCCCGTCAGAAGAACTGGGGCCTCGCCAACCTGCCGTTCGAGAGCGACTGGATCCTCATTCTCGATGCCGACGAGGAGATCACCCCCGAGCTGCGTCGCAAGCTCGAGGAGATCGCTCGACGGCCGTCCACGGAGGTCGTCGAGTCCGGGTTCAGCATCAACCGCCTGACCTACTTCCTCGGCAAGCCGATCCGACACTGCGGCTACTACCCGAGCTACCACCTTCGGCTGTTCAAGCGCGGCTCGGCCCGATACGAGGATCGTGCGGTGCACGAGCATCTCATGGTCGATGGTCCGATCGGATCGATCTCGACGCCGATGCTCCACAACGATCGTCGTGGTCTCGAGCACTTCGTCGCCAAGCACAACCGCTACTCGACGCTTGAAGCCGCGGCCCTCTGGGCCGAGGTCGCCGATCCGAGCCGGATCCAGGAGCACGCCAGCCTCTCGCGTCAGGCCCGCTTCCATCGCTGGCTGAAGCGACGGCTGCTGCTCAAGCTGCCCGCGCCGGGCATGTGGCGATTCGCCTACATGTACTTCATCCGCATGGGCTTCCTCGACGGGCGGGCCGGCGCCGCGTTCAGCAGGTTCATCGCGATGTACGACGGGCTCGTGGCGCTCAAGCTCTACGACCTTCGTCGGCGCGGCGGTTCCGCGGCCGCACTCGAGCCTTCCTCCGGACTCGCTCGACGCGAGGGCGAGCTCGATGCCGGGCGCGGCGAGTCGGGTCCGACCGAGATCGAGCAGGCCGTGCAGATGCAGCCGGAGTCGAGTCCGTGGTCCTTCCGCGAGAAGGTCGGCCGCGCGCTCTGGATGCTCGTCGGCCGCACCCTCTTCCGGTGGAGCTTCCACAACTGGTACGGCTACCGGTCGCTGCTGCTGCGAAGCTTCGGAGCCAAGGTGGGGCGGGGCGTCGCGGTGCGGCCCACCGTCCGCATCGAGGTCCCGTGGATGATCGATCTCGAGGACGAGGTGACGATCGGCGACTTCGCGATCCTCTACAGCCTCGGACGGATCAGCATCGGCGCGAGGACGATCGTCAGCCAGTACGCCCACCTCTGCGCCGGCACGCACGACTACACCGACCACACCTTCCGATTGATCCGATCGCCGATCACCGTGGGCCGCGACGTCTGGATCGGGGCCGACGCGTTCGTGGGTCCGGGCGTCAAGGTCGGCGACCTTTCGGTGCTCGGGGCGCGATCGAGCGCCTACAAGGATCTCGAGAGCGGCAGCGTCCACGTGGGCAATCCCGCCCGGCCGATCAAGAAGCGGGTCCTTCGATGACGTCTCGCGAGGCGCGAGACTTCAGCGCGATCGCGCGGCTGCGCCGGTTCGAGCGCGGTCAGCCGTGGCGATCGAGGCTCTGGGGCGTCGGCTCGCTGCTCTTCCGGTGGTCGCCTGCATCCTCGCATGGGTGGCGGCGATGGCTGCTTCGCCGCTTCGGCGCCTCGATCGGATCGGACGTTCGAATCGATCCATCGGTGCAGATCAGCCGTCCCTGGAACCTCTCGATCGGAGACCGGACCTCCGTGCAGCATGAAGCGGTGCTCGACTCGATCGGATCGATCCGCATCGGCGCGGACGTGATGGTCAGCCAGTACGCCAACCTCTGCGCCGGCGATCACGACTACCAGGACCTTCACATGGACGTGCTCGCGGCGCCGATCGAGATCGGCGATCGCGCCTGGATCGCCGCCGACGCGTTCGTCGGTCCCAACACGAGGATCGGCGAGGGAGCGCTGGTCGCCGCACGATCGAGCGCCTTCGGCGATCTTCCTGCGAATCAGGTCTGCATCGGCGAACCGGCGCGGCCGCGCAAGAGTCGCGAATCGCTCGCCGAGATCTGAACGGCGGGTCCGAGCCGAGTCATCGCCGAGCCGACCACGCCTCGAGGTGGCGGGCCGCGATCGATTCGACCGACAGCGACCTCGCGTCGACGGAAGCCCGTCGATCGAGCGATCGACGCGTCGCGGGATCGGAAAGCAGTCGATCCAGCGACGAACGCAGTCCATCGAGGCTTCCGTCGAAGACGCTGCCGTTGCGCCCGCTCGAGATCACGTCGGAGTACTGGGGCAAGTCCGCCACGATCGGCGCGAGGCCGCACGCCATCGCCTCGAGCGGCGCCACCGGCAGCGCCTCGCCCCTCGCAGCCGTCGAGGGATAGCAGTAGAGATCCGCGCCGCGAAGCTCGGCGGCGAGCGCCGCCGGATCGGCAAGCGGGCCGGGGATTTCGAACGCGTGCGGACCTGCCAGCGCCTCGAGTTCCGCGACGAGCGATCGCCCGCCTCCGCCCGCGGCGATCTCCCACGGCCCGACGAGTCGGAGCCGAAGGGATGCTCCTCCCTCGACGACCCGCCGCCATGCCGAGACGAGCAGATCGAGCCGCTTCTCCGGATGGATCCGGCCCGTGTAGAGAAGGATCGCCGGCGACGACGAGTCGCGTCTCGCCTCGCTCTGTTCGGTCGTGTGGAACACCGCGAGGTCGACCGGATTGGGCACCACGCGAACGCGGCCGGCAAGCGTGGTCTGCTCCCGCGCGATCGCGTCCGCAATCGCCGGCGACACCGTCGAGATCGAGTCGACGCTCCGGTAGAGCCGCATCTGCCCCTTCGGGAATCGCTGCACGTGGACCTCGAGCACGCCGAGCCGGCGTCGCGCCGGAGATCCGCCGCGTCCAAGCAGCCACGGCAGCCACACGCAGTTGGTGACGGTGACGTCCGACTCCGGAAGGATCGACTTCGCCCTCCTCGACCATCCGAAGTCGCGGATCACATCGATCCAGGTCCGGCCCGAGCGGCCCAGCAGCGGCAGTCGCCGATACGCGATGCCGTCCCAACCATCGCCCCGGGGCAGGTCCGGATGATCCGGTCCCACCACCGTCACCGCATGGCCCGCCGCGACGAACGACCTCGCGAGCGACCACCAGGCCTTCTCGACGGCGCCGCTTGGTGCCGGCGGCGGCGGCTTGAACGGTCCGAGGACGATCGTGATCCGCATGACGATGCCCTTCATCGGGCATCGGGCCCCGGTCCGGTGATCGGGCGGATCGCTCTTACGATGGATCGCTGCTCCAGAGTCGACGACCCTCCGATGCCGCCCATCCTCCGCCTCCACAACTCGCTCTCCCGATCCATCGAGCCCTTCGAGCCGATCGCCGGCCCGAACGGGCCGGTGTCCTTCTATACGTGCGGGCCCACCGTCTACGACGACGCCCACATCGGGAACTTCCGGGCCTTTCTCGCGGCCGATCTCCTGCGACGGACGCTCGAACTGCTCGGGCACCGCGTGACCCATGTCATGAACATCACCGACGTGGGGCACATGACCGAGGACGACCGTGCCGACGGAGGCGGCGAGGACAAGATGGCCGTCGCAGGAAGGCGGCTCCTCGAGGCGAAGAAGGCCGGGACGCTTCCCGCCGACGCGTCCGTCGATCCGGGCGATCCCGCCGCCATCGCCGACTTCTACGCCGCGCGCTTCCTCGAGGATGCGCGGCTGCTTGGGCTGCAGGTCGCCGAGGAGGCGAAGGGCGATCCCACGCTCATGCCGCGGCCCACCCGCTTCGTGCCGCAGATGATCGAACTCGTCGAGCGGCTCGTCGCTCGAGGTTGCGCGTATGTGGCCTCGGATGGGGCGGTCTACTTCGATGTGCAGTCCTTCCCCGAGTACGGCCTGCTGTCGGGCAACAGCCTCGAGGCGCTTCGCGCGGGCGAAGGCGGTCGCGTGAGCGCCGAGAACCAGTCGGTGAAGAGGCATCCCGCGGACTTCCTGCTCTGGAAGCCCGATCCGCACCACCTCATGCGATGGCCGAGCCCGTGGGGGGAGGGGTATCCCGGGTGGCATCTCGAGTGCTCGGCGATGGCCGCCGCGAGGCTCGGCGTGGAGATCGATCTGCACTCCGGCGGCGAGGACAACGTCTTTCCGCATCACGAGTGCGAGATCGCGCAGACCTGCTGCGGATACGGCGTGAAGCGCCTCGCGCGACACTGGTTCCACGTGCGGCATCTCTTCGTCGAAGGCGCGAAGATGAGCAAGAGCCGCGGCAACTTCTTCACCGCCCGGGACCTCTTCGCGAAGGGTGCCACGCCTGCGGCGCTTCGTCTCGAACTGCTCCGCACGCACTACCGCACCAACGCGAACTTCACCCTGCAGGGCCTCGAGGACTGCCGTCGTCAGATCGATCGCTGGTGCCGACTCGACACTGCACTCGCGGCGGAGTCCACGGGACGCACCGCCGATCCTGCCGCTCCCGCCGGGCCGCTCGAACGAGCGCTCGAGGAGTTCACCGCGTGCCTCTGCGAGGACCTGAACGTCGCGGCGGCGCTTGCGGCGCTCAATCGCGCTGCCGGCGAACCGCGCGGCGACGCCTGTCCGGTGCGTGAACGGGAAGCCCTTCGCCGAATGGACTCGGTGCTCTCGGTCCTCGACCGCAACGCGGCGATCGCCGCGGACGACGGTCTCGAGGCCAAGGTCGCCCCGCTGCTCGCGGCCCGCGGCGAGGCGCGGAAGCGCAAGGACTTCGCGGAGAGCGATCGGATCCGGGACGAGCTCCTCGCGATGGGGGTCGAGATCAAGGACGGACCGACGGGAACGACGTGGTCGCGTCTGGTGCGGTAGCGGGACGTTCCAGCACCGCGAACACCACCGTCGGGCGAACGCGATCCAGGCTCTTGCCCGGCCGAGCGTGGTACCGGTCGTTCCAGGTGCTCAGGCCTGCCAACAGATGGTCGATGCGGGTGAGCGTCGCGGACGAGTACGGATTCACGCCGAGTCGACCGAGCGCCCAGATCAGTGGCCCGAACCCGATTCGACGCATCGAACGCACCCCGAAACCGCTACGAAGGATCGCCTCGCGGAAGGCCTTCGACGGAAGTCCCCGCTCTCGTCGCGTGAGCCCGGGCCTCGGCCTGCGCCAGTCGCCCATGGAGGTGATCGGCTCGCGAATCAGCGCCAGCCCGCCGGGAGCAAGCACCCGATGGAACTCGCCGAGCACTCGACTCACGTTGGGGATGTGGTGAAGCACGCCGAAGCAGGTCAGCAGGTCGAAGGTCTCATCTGGGAAGTCGAGCACACCGTTCGGCCGCGGCTTCACCCAGCGTGCAGGCCGACCGCCGACCTCCGTTCGAACGAACGCGTCCGACGGATCGACGATCGTCACCTCGTCGATTCGATCGATCACCGGCTTCAACTCGTCTCCGTAGGCGCTCCCGAATCCGAGTGCCCGAGCGAACCGCCGCCGCGGAAGAAGGCCGTAGCCATGCAGGCGATTCATCGCGTGGTATCGATATCGGTACGAGCCTGCGTCCTTCGCGCCAAGGTCGGCGTACGCCTCGGCCTCGTCCTTGAACCACGCTAGGATTTCGTCCGGCGTGAAGTCGTCTCCGTAGATCGATTCCCCCGCGAAGGCCCGTTCGATCCTGTCCGCGTCGCTGGAGATCCTTGCCGCCTCCGTCGGCCGGTCTTCGGACCCTCGAACCGTCGCGTCATCGGAATCTTCTTTCATGTCGCGGTTTCGGAATCTGCGGGAATGGCGTCTTCGATGGTTGAACCTGCGGGACACATCGGGTCGCGGCTTCGGTCGGCGAACGCTCGCGAGATCGGCGCCCCTCGGCCTTGTTGCTGTCGGTCATTCGGCTTCGGCTGCATGAGTGCGGTCTCGCCCGATTCTGGTCGTCCATTCGATCCACGCCCCGGAACCGCGACGGCACGTCCTCCATGCACGGCGGAGGCGAGAGGATGAGGGGAGCATGAGCGATCGCCGCGCCGAGGCTTCCCGACCCGTGATCGGGCTTGGCGGCCCCC
>JBMSXH010000112.1:0-7170 GCA_049425445.1 Phycisphaerales bacterium
CCTTGCGCGTCGGCCTCCGGCGCGAACCGAACCGCGCCGAGCAGCACGAGGAGCACCGCGTTCAAGCCGAGAAGGGCCTTGATGCCCGACCGTCGCCTCGTGTTGTCGCGCAGGCGTGCCCGCATCAGACGTCCTGATGCGATCGCTTGGACGGATAGAGACTGATCGCGATCACGATCCCGCCGAGGACCGCAAGCACCGCGTAGCCGAGGAGCGGGTTGTAGGTGCCGTCCTTGCTCGGCTGTGGCGGCGCCGACTGCGCGAAGGCGGCGGAGGCGGAGGCGGCAAGGGCAAGGGCGCCGCAGACGGCGCGGGCGGTGAGGGTGCGAAGCATCCGGGCAGGGTACGGGCAGCGTCAGGCGGCGGCAACGGTCAATCCGCGACGAAGCGCCGTCTCCAAGGGAAGCACGTGCCCGCGCCCCGGAACGAACGCGACCCCGCCGGGAGCCGGGTCGCGCGGAGTCTCGCGTCAGGATTCGGCGCGACGGCAGGCCGTCAGGACTTCACCAGCCGGGCCTTGAACGAAGGAACCCGGGCCATCGCGTTGCGGGTGTCGACGATCAGCTTGGCATGCTCGCCGAGCATGCCGTAGTCGACCGCATCGTGGTCGGTCACGATGAGGACCATGTCCGCCGCCGCGATGGTCTTGGCATCGAGCGGCGTCGAGCGAAGCTCGAGCCGGTGCTTCCGCATCGGCGGGAACTCCGGCAGGTGCGGGTCGTGGTAGGAGACCTCGGCGCCGGAGTCGAGCAGCAGCTCGATGATCTCGGCCGCCGGGCTCTCGCGCGGATCGTCGATGTTCTTCTTGTAGGCGATGCCCATCACCAGGACCTTCGCGCCGCGGAGGCTCTTGCGGTCGTCGTTGAGCGCCCGCATGCAGCGGTCGATGACCCAGTGCGGCATCGCGGTGTTGACCTCGCCGGCCAGCTCGATGAAGCGGGTGGGCTGATTGACCGCACGGGCCTTCCAGGTGAGGTAGAAGGGATCGATCGGGATGCAGTGGCCGCCGAGGCCCGGGCCGGGATAGAACGCCTGGAAGCCGAACGGCTTCGTCGCGGCAGCGTCGATCACCTCCCACACGTCGACGCCAAGGGCCGTCATCACCGTCTTCATCTCGTTGACGAGCGCGATGTTGACTGCCCGGTAGATGTTCTCGAGCAGCTTCGCGCTCTCCGCGACCTCGGCGCTGGAGACCCGATGGGTCTTCGCGACCACGCGGGTGTAGAACGCCTCCGCGAGGTCGCCGCTCGTTGCGTCGACGCCACCGACGAGCTTGGGGATCTGCGCCGCGCTGCGTCCCGGCGAGCCGGGATCCTCACGCTCGGGGCTGTAGGCGAGGAAGAAGTCCTCGCCGCTTCGAAGCCCGGTCGACTCGAGGATCGGCAGCATCTCGTCGCGGGTGGTGCCGGGATAGGTCGTGCTCTCGAGCACCACGATCTGCCCCTTGCGAAGGACCTTCGCCACCATCTTCGTGCTCTCGAGCACGTAGGTGAGGTCCGGCTCGCGGTGCTGGCCGAGCGGCGTCGGAACGCAGAGCAGGATCGCATCGGCCTTTGCAAGTTCCGAAGCGTTGGCGGTGGCGGCGAACTTCTCGTTCGCGGCCAGCCCCCTGAAGAAGTCCGGGCCAAGGTGCTCGATGTACGAGCGGCCGGCGGCGAGTGCATCGATCTTTCGCTGATCGATGTCGAATCCGAGCACCGGATAGCCCGCGTCGAGGATCGCCTTGGCGAGCGGGAGCCCCACGTAGCCAAGACCCACGATGCCGATCACCGCAGTGCGGTTCTCGATCTTCTCACGAAGGATGGCGGCGTTCGACACGGCTGCGGTTCCGACTGGACTCATGGTTGACTCCTGAGCGTCCGCCAATCGGGCATGTCCCCGAGGAGACGGACAAGACGGAGTCATCGACCGTTCGGGGCGACGACTTTCGGCACCCAACCCGCTTCTCGCACCGAGAAAGCGATCCCGATCAACCTCCGAGCAACGAATCCGGATCCTCGAGGAGCGACTGCACGGTGGCCAGGAACGCCGCCCCGGCGGCCCCATCGACGACCCGGTGGTCGCACGACAGGCTCATCGGAAGCACGGTGCCTGCGTAGAAGCGGCCGTCCTTGACGAGCACCCGCTCGCGAGCGCGTCCGAGGCCGAGGATCGCGACCTCGGGGTAGTTGATGATCGGCGTGGCGAACATTCCGCCATGGCTTCCGACGTTCGAGACCGTGAAGGAGCCGCCGGTCAGATCCTCCCGGGCGATCGTCCGAGAACGGCAGCCATCGGCGAGAGCCTTGACACGGTCGGCGAGCTCGACGGGCGCGAGGCGATCGGCATCGCGAAGGACCGGCACCATCAGGCCGTGCTCGGTGTCGACGGCGCATCCGAGGTTGACGACGCCCTTGCGAAGGATCGTCTCCGCGGCGTCGTCGACGACCGCATTCAGTTCGGGGTGCTTGCGCAACGCCCGGCACACCGCGAACATCGCGAACGGCAGCAGACTGAGCTTGCGGCCGAGCACCTTCGAATACTCGTTGCGCTTGGCGAGGAGCGCCGTGACGTCCGCCTCCTCGACCACCGTGAAGTGGACCGCGGTCTTCACCGAGAGGTCGAGCGCCTGCGCGATCTTGCGCCGAACACCTCGGAAGGGAATCCGCTCCGAGACGCCGTCGGCGTCGACCGGCGGACGCTCGGCGGGGATCGCCATCGACTTCGCCGCGAAGCCCGCCGACACGCCACCACGTTCGGCGGTCGCGGTGCCCGAGGCCGCCGCGTGCACATCGCTCGCGGTGACGCGACCGCCGCGACCGGTCGGAGCGACTCGGTTGATGTCGATCCCGAGTTCCTTCGCGATCCGCCGAACGGCCGGCGTCGCGAGCGCCTTGCGAGACGCGGTCTCGACTGCAGCTCCCGCACGTCGAACGAAGCGCTCCGCGACCGCGAGCGTGCCCGACATCGTGCCGACCACGGTTCCGGCGTCCTCGCTCGAAGCGCCTTCCGAAGCCTCGGCCTTCGTCGGCGCCGCCTTGGCGGCCGTCGCGCCGGCGCCGCCACCGACCGCGTAGCTCACCAGAGGCTTGCCGACGTTGAGAATGTCGCCTTCCTTGCCGTGCAGTTCGCGAATCGTGCCGGCCCAGGGGCTCGGCACTTCGACCAAGGCCTTGTCGGTCTCCATCTCCGCGAGGATCTGGTGCTCCTGCACGGCATCGCCGGGCTTCACGCGCCACTTGATGAGTTCGGCCTCGTGCACGCCTTCACCGAGGTCGGGAAGGATGAAGTGGCTCTTGTCGGCAGGCTGCTTGACGGACATCGGGTCGTTCCGGACGCGGGACGGTGGATGGGGCTCAGTAGGCGAGCGTCTCCTCGACGGCGAGACCGATCCGCTCGGACTCGGGCAGATACTCGAGTTCGAGCTTGTAGTACGGCATGATCGTGTCGAAGCCCGCGACGCGCTGCACCGGAGCCTCGAGCGACAGGAAGCACTCCTCCATGATGCGGCTCGCGATCTCCGCACCGAAGCCGCAGGTCTTCGGTGCCTCGTGCACCACGACCGCCCTGCCGGTCTTCTTCACGCTCGCGGCGACGGTCTCCATGTCGAAGGGATAGATCGTGCGCAGATCGATGAGCTCGATGCTGCGTCCGCTCTTCTCGATCGCCTGCATGCACTGGATGACCGACGCGCCCCAGCTCACCATGGTGAGTTCCTCGCCTTCGCAGACGACCCGCGCCTGGCCGAGCGGGATGGTGTACTCGTCTTCGGGGACCTCCTCGCGAAACGCGCGGTAGATCCGCTTCGGCTCGAAGAAGATGACCGGATCCGGGTCGCGGATCGCCGAGAGCAGCAGGCCCTTCGCGTCGTAGGGCGACGCGGGCATCACGACCTTCATGCCGGGCTGATGGGCGTAGATCGCCTCGGGACTGTCGCTGTGGAGTTCGGGGGCGTGGATGCCGCCGCCGACGGGCACCCGCACCGTCATCGGCACCGTGAACGCGCCGCGAGTCCGCGTGCGCATCCGCGCCGCGTGCGAGCAGAGCTGGTCGTAGGCGGGGCCGAGGAAGCCCTCGAACTGGATCTCGGGAATCGGACGCAGGCCCGCCATCGAGAGTCCGATCGCGGTTCCGATGATGCCGCTCTCGGCGAGCGGCGTGTCGACGACGCGATGGCCGCCGAACCGCTTGTGGAGCCCTTCGGTCACTCGGAAGACGCCGCCGTTGGGTCCGACGTCCTCGCCGAGGAGGATCACGCGGTCGTCTCGCTCCATCTCCTGGACGAGGGCGAGGTTGATGGCCTGGACAAGTGTGAGGTTCGCCATGGCGTTGCGGGGCTCAGTGCCCTTCTCCGGTGCGGACGGCGGCGCGGCCGGACTCCTGCCCGAGCGAACTCGTGCGGCGAGTCTCCCGCTGCTTGAGCAGTTGCGGATCGAGCGTCGCGAAGGTGTGGTCGAAGACGTCGCTGGTCGCCGGCGCCTCGATGCCCTCGGCCCGCTGCACCGCGGCCGCGACCTCGCGCTCGGCCCGCTCCTGAAGCTCCGCCTCCTTCGAGTCGTTCCAGAGCTTCTTCTCCTTGAGAAGGCCGCGGAGACGGATGAGAGGATCGCGGGTCTTCCAGAGATCGACCTCGGCCTGGTCGCGGTAGCGGCGGGCGTCGTCGGCGGTGGTGTGGTCGCCGAGCCGGTACGTGACCGCCTCGATGAAGGTCGGGCGGTGCTCCTCGCGGGCCCGCTTCGCGGCCTCCTTCACCACCTTGACGACCGCGAACAGGTCGTTGCCGTCGCACTGCACGCTGTGCATCCCGTAGGCCAGGCCCCGCTGCGCGACCGTGGGGGCCGAGCACTGGATCTTGCCCGGCACCGAGATCGCCCAGAAGTTGTTCTGGCAGAGGAAGACGACCGGCAGGTCGAGGTTCGCGGCGAAGTTCATCGCCTCGTGGAAGTCGCCCTCGCTCGTGGCGCCGTCGCCGAAGAACGTGCAGGCGATCTGCTTCTCGCCGCGGTACTTGGCCGCCCAGGCGAGGCCTGAGGCGTGGAGCATCTGCGTACCGATCGGAATCGCCAGCGGCATGCAGAAGAGCTCGCGCGGAATGGCGTTGCCTCGCTCGTCGCCCATCCAGTGCAGCAGCACGTACTCCATGGGCAGCCCGCGCCAGAAGAGCCCCGCGTTCTCGCGGTAGCAGGGCACCATCCAGTCGGTCTTCTCGAGGGCGTACGCGGCCCCGAGGCTCGTCGCCTCCTGGCCCATGTTCTGCGGGTAGGTGCCCATGCGGCCCGACCGCTGCAGCTTGAAGGCGACCTCGTCGAGGTGCCGGCAGATCGACATGTGCTGGTAGAGGGCCAGCAGATCCTCGTCGGGGATCAGGCCCTCGGCGAGCTTCGCGTCGAACTGTCCGTGCTCGTCGAGAATCGAGACGTGTTCGATCTCGGTCTTGAAGGCGGTCTTGATGGGCATGATCGCGACTCCTCTCCGGGCGAGGATCAGTCCGCCAATCCCTGGCGCGTTCCGTCCAATGGGTTCCGAGCCGCGTCCGACCCCGCGGCGAAGGCGACGAGTGTAGCAGCGGACCCGAGATTCCCGAGGCGTTCAGCGGGCGGGCGGCTCGGTCTGCGAGGCGGCCCTCGAAGGTCCGGAAACAAGCCACGCCATCGCGACCGGAACCGGATCCCCCTGCCGCAGATGCACGGTGACGCGGTACTCCCCGGCGCGGATGTCTCGAAGCAGGATCATCTCGACGTTGTCGATTCGACTCTCGCTCACGTCGTTCCCGGAAGAGGCCCACGGGATCGCGGAATCCTCATCGCCGATCCGTTCGATCCGAAGATCGACGTCGGCGAGCCGCCATTGGGAGCCGTCCAGCACCATCCGATTCCAGCAGCAGACGATCGCGAGTTCACCCGCGTCACGCTCGAGACGAAGGAACGTCGAAGCCTCCGCGACGCCATGGTCACTCGGCGCCTTCCAACGGACCAGATCCCACCCGGCGATGCCCATCGCCGAGTCGGGCTGGGGACGCCCCGCGAGAAGAACGCCCACCGCACGCGCCACGTCGAGCGTCCCCGCTCCGACCGCGCGATCGAGGGGCCGGTTCGCAGCACGAACCGCCGGAGCAGATGCGTCCGGGGCCAGGTTCGTCCACTCACTTCGTCTTGCGGCGCCGGCGAGCAGAATCGCCTTGACCACCTCGGGCCGCTGCGCATCAGGATCGTCACGAAGCTTCGGAAGCCGGACCGCCGCGTCGAAGAGCATCGCCGCCGCCCCCGCAACGCGGCCCGTCGCCGGACTCGCCGCACTCTCGCCGGTGACGATCTCCGGTTTGCAGCGCCCGGGGCCATCGATTCCCGCGGGCGTACCGACATTCGGTACGCCATTGGCACTGCCGACCGCGATCGAGTTGTATCCCGCCGCCATCAGCGAGGCGCTTCCGGATTGCCCTGCGACGAGGAGAAACGGCGAGTTCACGATCAGCCAGTCCGCGCGGCGAAGGACGTCATTGCCCGCGTCGCCGGCAACGCTCGCGACCCACGCGCAGAATGCGATCTTCGCGCCGGAGGGCAGCGGCCGCGGCGAAACGGGCCGACCCACCTGCAGCAACTCGTTCAGAAACCAGTCGCTGCTTGCGGTGCAGATCTTCGCCAGCCGCGGCGAGAGCGACAGCATGGCGTTGGCGACCATGGCGGCATGGCTGCCCGGCGTCGCGCCCGGGGCGACCGGATCGATCACGATGCCTCGATAGGCCGGTGCGGCCGGATCGAGCGACCACCCCTCCTTGCCCGAGGCCTCGACTTGGAGCACCGTCACGTCGCGGCCGTCGGGCGTGAAGCCGCCCATCTTCCGCTTCAGTCGCTCAAGCCCGTCCTGCGGAGCCGCGAAGCCCGCCCGCTGAACCGCCGGCCGCACCAATGCGGCCACCAGGATCAGCGTGCCAGCGATCAGTGCGGTCGAGACGATTCGGCGGTCGGCGATCCTCACCACTCGGTCATCGGTCGGGCGACAAGAACCTCTCCTCCCGGAAGAAGAGTTCGACCGGCACGCCAAGGCTCGCCGTGCCGAAGCGCGGACGATTCGCGTGCGATAACCACGGTGACCGCTCTCGACTCGACCGCGACATTCTTCGGAGGGTCCCGCGCGTCTCAGCCCGCGACGGCCTGTCCGTCCGCGCGGAGATCGCTGCCGGCGCACCAGCCC
>JBMSXH010000113.1:0-7094 GCA_049425445.1 Phycisphaerales bacterium
CCGGCTCGGGGCGACGGTGTCGCTCGTCTCCGAACCAGGCAAGGGCGCCACCTTCGCGGTGGAGCTGCCGCTCGCCTTCTCCGGGGCGACCGCGGAACCCCTGATGCCAGCGTGAGGGGGCGTCTCGATCCTGTCGAGTGGAGACTCGCCGGACGTCGGAGGGAGCCGCTGGAGATGCCCGCATCGACGCCCCGCAGACCGACCGGAGCGAACGCGAAGAGGCGGGCAGGCTCAGAGGCTCGCCGCGATCAGGCGGTCGGCGTCGGGCACGCGGCGACGTGCCCAACTGGCGTCGAGGCGCTCGGCGAGCGGCGCGAACTCCGGACGATCGGAGAGAAACCGGACCACCGCGAGGGCGACCCGCTCCGGCGGCGCATCGCCACCGGGCGACAGCAGGTCGTAGTCCGGCCACGCGAGCCTCAGGCGATGGTCGCGGATCCCCTCGTCGCTCTCCCGGCGAACGACGAAGAGCCAGCATCCGGGCTGCTCCTCCTGCGAGACGATCTCGAACGCGTCGGCCACGGCACGGGCGAGAGTAGCATGGCGCCGCCAAGTCCCCGTTCAACTCCGCAGCGCGTGCAACCGCGACGGGGTCCGGGCGAAGACCTTGGCTTCCCGCCCGCCTGCCTGCCGCTCTCCGCCACGAACCGCACCCCCGATGTCCTTCCTGATCGAGACGCTTCGTCTCGGACTCAACAACCTCAGGCTGCACAAGCTGCGGTCGGTCCTCACGAGTCTTGGCATCATCCTTGGCGTGGCGGCGGTGATCGTGGTCGTGGCGATCGGTGAAGGCAACAAGCGATCGGCCCTTCGGGACATCGAATCGCTCGGCGCGACCAACATCATCGTCCGATCCTCGAAGCCCCCGGCGACCGGCAGCGTCTCCACGATGCAGTCGTTCCTGGTGAGCTACGGGCTCAAGTACCAGGATCAGCGGCGGCTCGAGCACTGGATCGGCGACGCCAGGCAGGTGGTGCCGCTCAAGAGTGTCGGATCGGAGATCCGTCGCGGCGCCTCGCGCACCGTGAGCCAGGCGTTCGGCACGGTTCCGGAACTCGAGCGGGCCGCCAACCTGCGCCTGAAGTCGCGGGGCCGCTACCTCAGCCCGGAGGACATCGCGGTCTCGGCGCCGGTCGCGGTGATCGGATCCTCGATCGCGGAGCAGTTCTTCCCGCTCGAGGATCCGCTCGGACAGGATCTTCGCATCGACGACGCGATCTTCCGGGTGGTCGGCGTGCTCGAGCCGATCGGCTTCGCGGGCGGGGCCGGTTCGGCGCTGGTGAATCGCGACCTCAACAAGGACATCCACATCCCGCTCACCACCGCCCAGCAGCGGTTCGGCGACGTCGTCGTGCGGCGGGAGAGCGGCTCGTTCTCGGGCGAGGAGGTGGAGCTCTACGAGATCTACCTCTCGGCGCCCGACACCGAGAGCGTGCTCTCGATGGCCGAACGGGTCGAACAGATCGTGGCGACCGGGCATCCGGGCATGACCGACGTGCAGCTGATCGTCCCGTGGGAACTGCTCGAGAACGCCAAGAAGGCGCTCCTCGTCTGGAACATCATGCTCGTCGCGATCGCCGCGATCAGCCTGCTCGTCGGCGGCATCGGCATCATGAACATCATGCTCGCCTCGATCACCGAGCGGACCCGCGAGATCGGCATCCGGCGGGCGCTCGGGGCGACGCGCCACCACATCGTGAGCCAGTTCCTCGTCGAGACGGGCACCCTGTCGACGGTTGGCGGACTGATCGGGATCGGGGCGGGCATTGCGGTGTCGCTCGGGCTTCGTTCGATCGTCCCGTGGCTGATGAAGCTGCCGATCTTCCAGGGCATCGCGGACGGCAACTTCAGACTCGAGCCGCAGATCACGATCTGGTCGATCGCGGTGAGCTTCCTCGTCGCGGCCGGCGTCGGCCTGATCTTCGGGATCTATCCCGCGGTCGTCGCGAGCCGCAAGGACCCGATCGAGGCGCTGCGGCACGACTGAGGCGAGGGAAGGCCCGGCCGTCCAAGTGCGTGCGTCCCCTCGGCCTCGCGTCGCTCGGCCCCTCCCCGACGTCGCTCCGCTCCGTCATCGAGGAGTCGGGCTCGTCGCGCGAGTGGCGTCCGCCGAAGGTCGCACCCAGCGCCAGCGCATCCACAGAAGCAGCGCCGCCGGCACCCACGCCAGCATCCAAGGCAGTCGTTGTCGCCACGGCGGCGGTTCACCCGCGATGGGAACGATCGCCTCGAGCCGGCCCGCATCGCTTTCGACGACGAGCCGCCAGTCGCCCTCCGTCGGCACCTCGAACTCGATGAACGCCGCGAGGGGATCGATCGGGGAGGGCGCGGAGACGCCTCCGAGGGTCACGCCGTCGCGCTCGAGGCGGATGCGGGGCGGCTCGCGGCGCCACGACTCCGCGATCGCCTCGATCGAGACGAGCCCGACCCGCGGCGGCACCGGCGCGACGAAGACCGCGGCCGGCGAGCCGTCCTCGAGCGTGCCGCGAGCGACGAGCGCGCCGCCGTCGGCGCTCGCCGCAGGCGCAGCGCTCAGTGCCGCGGCGCCGCCGAGTGCCGCCGCGGGGGCGAGGCGGGTCATGCCACCGCTCCGCGCATGTCCATCGGGACCTGCACGATCCAGAAGCCGAGGAGGCAGAGCGCCGCGGCGATGGCGATCCAGGGCCACGACCAGCGTCCGAGACTCCTGACGAGCGCCGCCGCCGCGACGATCGCACCAACCTGCAGCGCGAGAAGCTCCGCGGGCACGAGCCAATCGGGAACCTCGGCGCAACAGGCCTTCGCCCATTGCGGCATGCCGAGGTCGAGGCCCAGATCGCCGGCGGCCCGCTGCAGGCTCGCCCATCCGGCCGCGAAGCCGGTGACGAGGTGGAATCCGAAGTGCACCGCCCACATCGCGGCCCCGAGCGGCAGGAGCCCGCGCAGGCCGCGGCAGAAGCGCTCGCGCGACCGTCCGGCGGCGACGACGCCGAGGATGCCGGGGGCCGCGACCGCGGCAAGCACGGTGCCGACGAAGGCGAGGAGCCGGTCGTTCGCAAGGCCAAGTGCGGTCGAGGTCTCCCGGAGCCAGGCGGTCACCGGTTCGGTCATGCCGACCGCGTTGGCGAACGCGCCGAAGACGAGCACCCCCGCGAGCATCGCGAGATCGACGCGATGGGAGACGCGTCCGATGTTCGAACGCGGCGCGTCGTCGGCGAGATCCTCGATCGTTCGGCGATCGACGAGCGTGACGTTGTCGTGCGGACAGGCATGCGCACAGTCCATGCAGAAGGTGCAGTCGAGGTTGCCGCGCTTGCGGGGCTGCGCAAGGTGCAGTTCGCAGCCCGGGATCGACGAGGGGACCGCCGCGGCGCCCGCGAATGGCAACGCGAGCACCGGGAGGGCCAGGGCACGGCCCTCGCGGGTGTCGCTGGACGTGCCCCGGATGCACTCCATGGTGGCGCAGTCGGCGCACACCTTGGCGTCCCGCACCCCGATCGCGACCGGCGAGGTCTCGGCGAGCGAGCCGTGCAGCTGCCCGAGCGGGCACACGTGCTTGCAGAAGGACGCGCCGGCGAAGAACGCGTCGACGAGCAGCAGCACCGCGACGTAGCCGGCGAGGATCCACGCGGTCGCCCACGGGCTCGCCCAGAGATCGAACGCCTCGTAGAAGGCGAGCCACGACGCGACGAGTCCGACCGCAAGCCACTTCGATCGGAGGGCCTTGGGGAACGCTCGCGTCGGCTGCACGAACTTTCGCAACAGGCCGCGCGGCGCCATGAACGGACAGCCCATGCAGGCGAGGTTCCCCGCAAGGATGATGCCCAGCACGATGAAGCCTCGCGCATGGGTCCATGGCCACGTGCCCGCGAGGTTCGCGGGGGCCTCCTGCGGGCCGAACCAGCCGTCGAGGCAGACGAGCAGCATCAAGCAGAACGCTCCCCAGCGGATCGCGTCGCGAACGCGGCGATGGCGGAGCGCCGGCATGAGCAGGAGCGAGGCGAGCGTCGGTCGGGGCCTTGTTCGGCTCGGCGCGGCGGCGATCGTCCGCGGCATCGCTCGACGGGGCTTGCGAAGGCTCCGCGCGACGAGCCATCCCGCGATCGGCAGCATGCTCGCCTGGCTCGCGAACCACATGAGTCCCGCCGCGATCTCCTGGTCGCGCAGCGGCGAGACGCCGAGCATGGGGGCGGTCGTCTCGTAGGAGGCGTAGATCGGACGCCCGGCGAAGGCGAGGATGCCGCAGAAGACGGTGTTCTGCAGATCGATCGCGAGCAGCAGCAGCACCCTCGGCAGCGGGCTCCACGCCGAGCGGAACGGCCACGGCTCGAAGACGTTCCACCAGACGAGCATGCCGGTGCCGAGGAAGCAGAGGTGCTCGATCGCATGCCAGAACGGATCCGCGATCGCGAGTTCATAGAGCGCCGGCACGTGCCAGAGCCACATCGACGCGGAGAAGAGCACGCCCGCGGAGAGCGGGTGCATCAGCGTGCGATACGCGCGTCGAAAGGGCGGAGCCGCCATGAACGGACCGATCGTGCGCTGCCATCGGCGGGGCAGGCCGCGAAAGATCGGCACCCCCGGCATGCCCGCCACGAGCAGCGGAGCGGCGACGAGCGAGAGGAGCACGTGCTGGGCCATGTGCGGCCACAGCGCGTACTTGGCGAAGAGGTCGATCGGCGAGGCGAGCGCGGCCCAGAGCGTGGCGAGTCCGGCGAGATAGGACGCGGCGCGACCGCGTGAGAAGCGCGACGGAAGGCCGATCCGCCCGCGCAGATAGGTCGCCGCGAGCAGGACGATCGCGATCGTCGTCCACGGAGGAACCGTCCACGCGGAGGGCATCGGGCAAGGGTAGCGGCGGAGCGCGCCGGCGATCGTTGATGCAACGACGATTCCGCGGAGCGGAGTTCGGTCAGCGTCGCTCGGCGGCCTGCGGGGGAATCGGCAGAAGCGCACCTGGCGGATTCGAGGTCTGCTCGTTCGCCGGGTGCATCGTGAGCAGGAACCTCGCCAGGGCCTCGGTCTCGGCGCTGGTCAGGCTCTTGCCGAACGCCGGCATGTTGCCGCCGCCCTGCTGGATCTGCCGCACGAGCTGGTCGTAGGAGAGCCGCGTGGCGACGTCGTCGAGCGCCGGGCCACGCTTGCCGCCCTGGCCGCCGAGTTCATGGCAGTTGCGGCACTGCGCATTCTGGATGATGACGGCGCCCTGCAGTTCGAGCGGACCACGGTCCTTCACGTACTCGACCGGCGTGGGCATCGAACTCCACGCGTCCATCACCGGACTCCACGGGCTCTTCTGCCCTTCCCAGGTGAGGATGCCGAGTGCCGTCGCCGCGAGCACCACGCCGAGGACCATGAACGGTCGTCGGCTCGGAGCGCGTTCCCCGCCGTTGGAGAGGATCGGGAGCAGCACCAGCCCGAGGATCAGCGCGCCCGGCGCCACGAGCATCACGAGCGTCTCGCTCGCCGGGGGAATGAGCGAGACGAGCCCGAAGATCCAGAGGAACGGCAGGTCGGGCCGCGGATTGGTGTCGATGTCGGTCGGGTCGGGCAGGCCGTTGGGACCGATCGGTCCGAGCCAGAGCGCCGCGGCGACCAGCACCAGCAGCATCGAGCCGCAGAAGACGAGGTCGCGCTTCGCGGCATCGGGCCAGAACGGCACGCCTTCCTTGTGGACGCGAGCCTCGTACGCCTCGCGATAGGTCGCCGGATCGACCGGCTCGCCGACCTTGGGCATCTCGCTGATCCCGTGCCGCAGCACCAGCACGAGGTGAAGGCCGACGAGGGCGATGGTGATTCCCGGAAGCACGAAGACGTGCAGGGCGAAGAAGCGGTTGAGCGTCTCGCCGCTGATGGTCGGCCCGCCGAGCAGCAGGTCGCGGGCGAGGTTGCCGAAGACGGGGATGCGGTCGGCGATCGCGGCGCCGATGCCGATTCCCCAGTAGGCGTCCTGATCCCAGCGCAGCACCTGTCCGGTGAAGGCGAGGGCGAGCGTGAGCAGGCAGAGGAAGACCCCGACGATCCAGGTGAGTTCGCGGGGGAACTTGTAGGTCGCGTGCAGGAACACCTGCACCATGTGCAGGATCATCATCGCGACCATCGCGTTGCTCGACCAGCCGTGGATCGCCCGCAGCATCCAGCCGAAGGGGACCTGGGTGTCGATGTAGACGAGGTTCTCGTAGGCGTTGGACGCGCTCGGCGCGTAGAGCGTGCCGAGGCAGATGCCCGTCACGACCTGCAGCGAGAAGAACATGAGCGTCGCGCTGCCGAAGACGTAGAACCACCGGGCGCTCGGCGGCACCTTGTGGGTCATGATCGGCGCGAGGAACGCGCCGATGCCGCTGCGGTCCTCGAGCCATCGGATCGGCACGAGGATCGCGTTGAGGAGCGGGCCCGGCTTGGGCGGCGGCGAGGCGGCGTCGCTCATTCAGGGCGCCTCCTGGAGTCCGGGCAGGCGGCCCGCGTCGATCCACAGATGCCCGTTCTCGATCTTCGCCGGATACGGGAACAGACTGCGCGGTGGCGGACCGCTGGCGCGGGATCCATCCTCGTAGTAGACGCCGCCATGGCACGGGCACATGAAGAGCCGCGACTGCGGGAACCACCGCACCGGGCAGCCGAGATGGGCGCAGTTCACCGCGAACACCTGGAAGTCGGGGGCCTGCGGGTTGAACGCGTTCGACGGCGGGGGATCGCCGCTCGTCGTGTCCATCGGCTGCGCCTTCGCCCGATCGCCCGTCTCTCCGGGCGGCACGTGCCGAACCCAGCAGCCGG
The DNA here is from genome assembly GCA_049425445.1 of Phycisphaerales bacterium. GTDB lineage: Bacteria > Planctomycetota > Phycisphaerae > Phycisphaerales > SM1A02 > VGXO01. The sequence goes on from JBMSXH010000113.1 coordinate 6,754, forward strand.
TGTCGGCGGTGAGACCGTCGGTCGGCGAGGTCCAGGGGTTCACGAAGGTGGCGAATCGAGTCTCGCCGGGCGGGTAGAGCGAGATCGGGCCGAGATCGACCCACTGTTCCGGATACCGGCGGAGTCCGGGGCCGAGCATCGCCGAGACGACCGGCACCGTGGCCGCCGCGCCGCCGGCGCCCATGAGCCCGAGCCCGACCTTGAACATGAACTGTCGCCGATCGCCGCCGCCGCAGCCTGCACACGGGCTCGCGCCTTCGGTCGGCGCCGCCTGCGGCAGGGAGGCTTTCGGTTCGTTCGAGTCGCTCACGAGTCGCTTCCTCCTGGGGCGGGCGTCGACG
>JBMSXH010000114.1:0-7073 GCA_049425445.1 Phycisphaerales bacterium
GCCGCCCGCGGGCGCCGCCTCGGCCTCCATCGCGGTCATGCCGCGGGTGTCGGAACTGCCGACCTCGCCGGTCCGTCTCGCGGCAAGCCTCGCCGTCTTCGCGGCGGCGTTCATGCTCGGCTGGATCGTCGTTCCCGGCGGCCTCGCTCGGCTTCACGCCATGGGCTCGATGGTTCGCCATCTTCGGCCCGGTGGCGCGGTGCAGAGGGAATCCGCATGAACGAGTCGACCGCACCACTGGTCCATGTGGGGCTTCATCGAACCGGGACGACCTGGCTCCAGCGAGGCCTCTTCGCCGCCAACGGCCCCGGCTTCCATCCGGCGCTATCGCTCGACGAGGCGATCGACCTGCTCGTTCGTCCGCATCCGCTCGCATGGCACCCGGACTCGGCCCGCGCCAGGGCGAAGGCGGGCATCGAGGCCGCTCGCGCGCATGGTCGAGTGCCGGTCGTGAGTTGCGAGGAACTTTCGGGCAATCCGCACGCGGGCAATCGAACCGCCGTCGCGACGCTCGATCGGATCGCGGAGGTGCTTCCCGAGGCGCGGGTCCTGCTCGTGCTCCGTCGGCAGCCGGATCTGATCCTCTCGAACCATCGGCAGTTCGTCGCGCGGGGCGGCACACGATCGCTCGCGGCGTATCTCTCGCCCGATCCGGCATGGTTCCGGATGCCGCGTCTGGCACCTGAACCCTTCGAGTTCGATCGACTCGCCTCGGCGTGCATCGATCGATTCGGCAAGGATCGGGTGCTCGTCGCGTGCCACGAGCAGCTCGTCGAGGATCCGGTCGTCTTCATGCGACGCATCGCGGAGTTCGCGGGCGCCTCGATCACGGAGGCGGCCTTGCGGAGCCTGCCGTCGGAGCGGGTGAACGCCTCGCCGAGCGGGCTGCGAGCCTCGATCCAGCGCCGGACCAATCGCTGGCTCCTGCGCGACGACGTCAATCCAGACGCGCCATTCACCTCCTGGCGCTTCCGAAGCCTGCTCGCTCGGATCGACCAGCGGCTGCTTCGCCATCTCTCGGGGCCGATCGAGCGCCGCGATCGACGTCGCGTCGAGGCCTGGTGCCGAGGCCGATTCGCCGAGAGCAACGCCAGGCTCGCGGCGATGACCGGACTCGAACTGCGTCGCTACGGCTACGAGCTTCCGGCGATGGCCGAGGGCGCGGGTGATGGCCTCGCCGCCGCGGCGCCGCGTCGCGCCTTCTGAGATCGCGCCGGTCTGAGCAGATGCCGGATCCACAGGGTCGCGGCGCGGGCCTTCGCTTCCGATCGTCCGGGCATCGGCCAGAGGTTGCGTGCGAGCGCAAGGGAGAGTCCGGCCACGTGGAGCGTCTGCTGTGCCAGCATGCCGACCGTGCCGAGGGTCTTGCGGGCCAGATGCCGATGGGCCTCGATGAGGAGCGTCGGGTCGTGGCCATGGAAGGCGTGGGCATCGGCGCGGTGCGACGTGCTCGCGCTGCGGACATGCGTCACCGTGGCGGCTGGCAGATAGCGTCCGCGCCATCCGCCGGCGGCGAGCCTCGCGCACCATTCGATCTCCTCGGCGTAGAGGAAGAACGACTCGTCGAATCCGCCGCAGGCCTCGTAGGCCTCGCGCCGCACGAGCAACGCTGCGCCGAGCAGCCATTCCGCATCGATGGCCGCATCGACGCCATGGGCGTGGTGCAGGCTCATGCAGTGGCGCGATCGGGGGTGGCGCCGATCGAGTCCGAGCATCGACCAGCTGTAGAGCGGGCTGAGCACGGTGTGGAAGCGGTACGCCGACCACTGGTGCGAGCCGTCCGGATTGAGGAGCCTGGGACCCGCGTAGCCGATCGACGGGTCGAGCCGCATGGCGTCGACGAGCGTCTCGATCGATCCCGGATGCGCCTCGGCATCGGGGTTGAGGCAGAAGAGGAACGCGCCTCGACACTGCCTGAAGGCGAGGTTGTTCGCCTTCGCGAAGCCGATGTTGCCGTGACCCTCGAGCAGCGTCGCGTGGGGAAACTCGCGGCGCACCATCTCCGCGGACCCGTCGTGCGACTCGTTGTCGGCGACGAGGATCTCGAAGCGGAGGTTTCCGCAGGCCTGCGGCACCGACGCGAGGCATCGACGAAGCAGATCGCGGGTGTTGAAGCTGACGACCACCACCGAGACGTCGATCTCGGTGCCGGTGCACGCGGAGCCCGGACCGCGGGCGATCACGGCTCCTGCCTGCGCGGAGCACCGGCTCCGCCCTCCTCGGCCTCCATCACCGCGAGGCGGCGCACGACGAGCGTGAGCTCGCGCCGAACCCGGCGCAGCCGGATGTAGACGAGCAGGAAACCCCAGAAGACCGCGAGGGCCAGAAGGTAGAGGACGAGGTCCGCGCCGCGATTGATGCCGACGGCGTTGGCGACCTTCGTCACCCGCTCCGGATCGATGGCCGCCATGAGGCCCACGAGAAGCACGACCATCCACACCGCCCCGGCCAGTCGCCCGATCTTGCCCTTGGCGATCGCGAAGGCCGACACCACGCCGAGGCCGGCGATCGCGGAGACGAGGATCCACTGGAAGGGGGTCATGACCGTCTCATCGAACCGATGGCCGCCCGATCATCCGAAGAGGCGGCCGACGAGGTAGTGGAAGAGGACCCGGAAGCCGCCGCTCCAGCGCTGGCCCTTGGCGAGCGAGTACTCGCTGTAGCGGATCCGGACCGGCACCTCCTCGACGCGAAGACCGCTCTGGGCGATCAGGTCGACGAGTTCGCTCGCGTGGGCCATGCGGTCGGCGGTGATCTCGATGCGCTCGGCGGCCTCGCGCGAGAAGACCCGCAGCCCGTTGTGGACGTCCGACAGTTCGACGCCGCTGGCGATCCGATGGAAGAGGATCGCGCCGCGGAGAAGAAGCCGCCGGCTCGCCGGCACCTCCGACGCGCCCTCGGCGAAGCGATCGCCGATCGCGATGTCGCACGCTCCGGACGAGACCCGTTCGACCATCCGAACGAGATCGCGGACATCGTGCTGGCCGTCGGCATCGAAGTGGGCGACTCGCTGTGCTCCCCGGGAGAGCGCGAAGGCGGTTCCGGTCTGGATCGCGGCGCCCTGACCCCGGTTCACGAGATGCTTCAGGAGCCAGGTCGCGTGAGGCCGCGCTGCGTCGGCCGAACCGTCGGTCGAGCCGTCATCGACGACGACGACGTGGTCGAAACGCCGACGAAGTCCACGGAGCACCTCGCCGATCACGGAGGCCTCGTTGTAGAGGGGCACCACGACCCACGTGCCCGAGTCCCGTAACTCGGAGGTTGCCGGGATCGCGTGTTGAACCGTCTCCGAAGGCATGATTGGACGATAGCCCGAATTTCCAGAGAGACCCCAGACGTTCGCACCCTCGATGCAATCGGAAGACTCAGCGCGTGATCGATCGGAACCGAAGGGTCGCATAACCATGCGACCCATCGGCGATCGCCGCGCACCAGCCCCCGCGGGCCGCGGATGGCTCATGGCGGTGGTCCTCGTGCTGGCGAACCTCGCCGCATGGAGCGCATCCATCGATGCACCGTTCGTCTTCGACGACCACGTGCGGCTCGTCGAGGATGAGCGGAGGCTCGCGAATCCGCTGCCGCTCGGGCAGAGCCTGCGATCCGAGCAGCGACCGCTGACCTGGCTGACGCTCGCGGCGAACTACGCGGCGGACGGCCTCGATCCGCGCGGCTACCGAGTCGTCAATCTCCTGCTGCACCTTGCGGCCACGCTGGCGCTCTTCGCGGCGGTCCGCGAGGGCGTCTCGCGGTGGCGGGGCGGCATCGACCGAACGGGAGCATGGATCGGCTTCGCCGCGGCGCTGCTGTGGTCGCTGCATCCCCTGCAGACCGCGGCGATGGGGCAGGTCGTGCAGCGGGCGGAGATCCTGGCGAGTCTCTTCACGATCGTCGCTGCATGGAGTCTCCTGCGATCGATGCGCGAAGGCGCCTCGATCGGCTGGCGCATCCTCGTTCCGATCGGCGTCGCGTTGGCGATCCTCTCGAAGCCGACCGCAGCGGTGGCGCCGGCGCTGCTTCTGGTGGTCGATCGCGGACTGTCGCGCGCGTCGTGGCGATCGATCGCCGGGCACCGCGGCTGGATGCACGCGGCGAACTTCGCATGCCTGCTCCTTCTTCCGTTGGTCGGAGCCGTGGCGCCGCTTCTGACCACGGATGCGGGGCCCAAGGGCGCCGGACTCGGCGTCGCCGGAACCACGCCGCTTCAGTATGCCGGGCTCCAGATGCGGGCGATCGGCCTCTACGTCGAGCTCGCGGTGTGGCCCGCCCGCCTCTCGATCGACCACGGACGAGAAGCGCTGCTGGCATCGTCGCTGCAGATGGCGGGCGTCCTCGCGATCGTGCTCGCCGCGGCGACGGCGATCGTCGGATTCCTGCGGGGCCGATGGTGGGGCGTTCCGGGGGCGATCTTCCTGCTCTCCCTCGCGCCGACCTCGAGCATCGTGCCGCTCGCGGACGTCGTCGCCGAGCATCGGATGCATCTGGCGCTCTCGGCGCTCGCGATCGTGCTGGCGATCGCCGGTGTGGCGATCGTCGATCGCGCGAGTCGCAGCTCGCCGAAGGCCGGTTTCTTCGCGGCGCTCGTCGGCCTGGTGCTGCTCGCCGGCGTCGCCGGCGCGGAAGGCGCCAGGACCCATCGCCGGATGCTCGACTACCGCGAGCCGGCGCGGCTTTGGAGCGAGGTGCTCGAGCGCCGGCCCGACGATCTTCGGGCGCTCGTGAATCGCTCGCACGCGGCGATCCTCGCGGGCGATCTCGACTCTGCGGCGCGTGACCTCGATCGGCTCGGGCGGATCGCCCCGACCGATCCGCTGGTCCTCGTCAATCAGGCGATTCTCGAGATCGACGCCGGAGACGCGACCGCGGCCCTCGCGAAGCTCGATCGTGCGGTCGCGGCGATGCCGAAGTCCGCGGTGGCGCATCTGTCCCGCGGCGATGCGCTTCGCATGCTCGGGCGTCCACGCGAGGCCGCCTTCGCCTACGCGGCGGCGGAGGATCTGCGCCCGGGCGACCCGCTTCTGCCGCTCGCCCGAGGCAACGCGCTCTCGGATCTCGAGCGCTTCGACGAGGCGTTGGCGTGCTTTCTTCGGGCCGCCGAGGTCGCCGATCGATCCGGGGAGCCGGATCTCGCCGCGAGCGCCCTCTTCAATGCGGGCAACATGCACTTCACGATGGAGCGGTACGGCGAGGCGATCGAGTCCTATCGCGCCGCCATCGTCCGCAGTCCGGACCACGCCGAGGCGGCGTTCTGGCGCGACGAGGCGAGCCGGCTGCTTGAAGAGCCTGCATCGGGAGCGTCGCCATGAGCCCCGCTCGCGACGTGACGCTGGTGATCCCCGCCCGCAACGCGGCGCGGACGATCGGTCGATGCCTCGACGCGGCGATCGAGGTGCGTGATCGGTCCGGATCGCGGCTTGCGCGGATCCTGCTCGTGGACGACGGTTCGAGCGATGGCACGCTCGAGGCGGCGAGTTCCCGGTCGATCGAGGCGCTCGCGAGCGGTGGCCGGGGAGCCGGCGCGGCGAGGAACGTGGGGTGGCGACATGCGGCCACGCCGCTCGTCTGGTTCGTCGACAGCGACTGCGTCGCCGAGCCCGAGGCGCTCGAGCGGCTGCTGCCCCATCTCGACGATCCGCAGGTCGCCGGCGTCTCGGGCACGTATTCGATCGATCCACGGGCGTCGCTGCTCGAGCGGCTGATCCACGAGGAGATCATGGTCCGTCACGCGGGAATGCCCGAGGAGACCGACTTCCTCGCCACCTACGACGTCGTCTATCGGCGCGAGGTGCTCGAGGCTCTCGACGGCTGCGACTAGCGGTATCTCAAGGGCCAGGACGCCGAGTTCGCCTTTCGTGTGCTCGAGGCCGGGCATCGACTGCGCTTCGAGCGTGCTTCGAGGGTGATGCACTTCCACGCGGATCGGCTCTCGCGGTATCTGTCGGTGCAGCGAGCGCAGGGCTACTGGCGGGTCGCGCTGCACCTCGAGCATCGGGGCCGCGGGAACAACCGCTACAGCAGCACGCTCGACCACCTGCAGCCCTTCGTCGCGGCGGCGCTCGTGCCGTCGGTGCTGGCGGCGTCCGTGGCGACGCTCTGGCGTGGCGGGGGCGAGGGAACGATCGTGCCGACCGCGGCGTGGCTGCTTGCGGGAGCACTCGCCGCGCTGCTGCTCATGATGCAGTTGCCGATGACGATGGCGATGATGCGCCGTGAAGGTCCGGCGATGGCCTGGTTCGTCCCGCTCGGTGCGATCCGAGCGGTCTGGCGGGCGATCGGGCTCGTGCAGGGCGTGGTCGATCGTTCGATCGGCCGCGGACCGATCGCCGCGAAGGCTCTCGGCAGGCGGGGAGGGCCTCGCTGATGGAGGTGCCCTTCTCGAGTTCGGATCTGGCGACGCTGCTGCCGACCGCGTTCTGGCTGCTGCTGCTGCTGCCGGGCGTCGCGCTGGCGCGTCGGCTCGCGCCGCGGGATCTCGAGAGTCCATCGATCGTCGGGGTCGCGGTGGCCTACGTCGTCCTCTTCGCCTGCCTGGCGCCGTTGGTGGCGCTGGGCTACGTCCTCGAGGCGCCGATCTGGCTGCTTGCGGCGCTGCTGGGAGCGCTGATCCTCTGGGGCGGATGGGACTGTCTTCGACGTCGGCACTGGAAGGCGATCGGGAAGGTCCTCCTGTCTGCGCTCTGCCTCGAGATGCTCGTCGTGGCCGCCGACATGGTGCTCTCCCAGCGCACCGGGGCGATGCTCGGGGCCGACGCGAGGATCCACATCACGCGCGTGCGCTTTCTCCACGAGCACGGGCTCTCGAACCTCGATCCGTTCGTCGCGGCGCGATACCCCTTCCCCGCCTATCACACGAATCTCTGGCATGCGCTGCTCGCCGGAGGATCGAGGCTCTGCGCGATCGATCCGCTCGCGATGTGGTTCGGTTCGCTCGCGGCAAGCAAGCTCATGATCGCCTCGGGCATGGCGTACCTGGCCTGGGCGGTGCTTGGCGGACGATGGGCGGCCTGGGTCGCCGCGGTGATGGTGATCATCGTGCGCGGCCCGACGCTCTACTCGCTCTATCCCAACCAGCTCGC
>JBMSXH010000115.1:0-7056 GCA_049425445.1 Phycisphaerales bacterium
CCGCGCGACCGGAAGTCCGCTGCACTTCTCCGGGCCTTCGGGCCCGAACGTCGCCACGATCAGGTGCCCGCCGGGAACGACCGCGGCAGCCGCCCGCTCGGCGTATCGGCGCTGGTCCTCCTCCGCGACGAGGAAGTGGAAGACCGCGCGGTCGTGCCAGAGATCGACCTGCGGGAGGTGCTCGACTTCGAGCACGTCGCCGACGATCCATCGCACCCGTTCCGATCGCGGACCGAGCCGCGCCTTCGCCCGTTCGATGGCGGCCGGCGCGATGTCGAGCACCGCGATCGATCCCGGCGGATCGTCCGGTCCGTCATCGAGCAGTCCGCCGACCAGCGCCGACTGGCCGCCGCCCACGTCGAGCACTCGAACCGGTCGGGGGGCGAGGCGGTGGATCAGGTCGAGCGAACGCGTCGGTCGATCCTGGAACCAGCTCAGTTCGGAGTCGGTCTTGGTGGTGTAGACCGACTGCCAGTGGTCGCGGCGATGGGAGGATCGATCGAGACGTTCGGTCATCGCGTCGGCCGTGGATCCCCGCGCCCGCGGTCCATTCCGCAGGGCGGGCGGCAGACTCTACCGGCGACGGGACGCGACGCCTTGCGATCGACTCGGATTCACCGCGATTCGCGAGCGGCGGGCGGGGCGGCGAGCGTCCAGCGAACAGCGTCCTCGAGATCGACGCGCCCGTCGCGATCGAAGTCGCCCAGCAGCGGCGAGCCGAGCCACCACGACTCGATCAGCAGGGCGAGGTCGTCGGCATCCACCTCGCCGTCGAGGTCGAGATCGCCGCGGACGATCGCGCACTCGATCTCCGACGAGAGCGAGATCGCCGCGAGGAACTCGAGTTCGAGCCGCCGATCGTCGAGTTCCACCTTGCGATCGAAGATCGACTCGTCCTCGGAGGTGAAGATCGACGCGGCCAGTTCCAGGCCGCGGCGCGACGCGAGGTCGCACGCCCGGTCGGCGGAGTCGATCGAATCGGACGCAGGCTCGGAGTCGGCCTCCTCCTCGGCGGCCTCTGCGTCGTCCGTGCCCGGGTTGGTTCGAGTCGAGTCCGGCGTGACGTCGCCCGCGTCGAGGCTGCGAGCGGGACGATCGAACGAATCGTCGAAGGAGATCTGCGGAGCGTCGGCGTCGCGGGGCTTGGCATCGGGCGTGGACGGCATCGGCGAACCGCCGCTGAACGGAGCGGTCTGCCGGAATCCGGTGTCGGTGGTGCTCGCCGCGGACAGGCCGGCGGCGGTCCTTGCCCGAACCGAGTAGGTGCCGATCACGCCGAGTTCGATCGAGGTGTCGTCGAAGCTCGTCGGATCCTCGGCGGCGACCTCGCCGATCGGCGTGGCCTCCGTTTCGCCTTCGAGTTGGCGAAGCACGACGTAGCCCTCGATCGCCGGGTCGCTCGAGGCGCTCCACAGGATCTCGACGCGGTCGGCGTAGGTTCCGTCGCTGGCCGAGAGATTGCTCGGAGACCGCACGTTGCGGAAACCAGAGTCCGGTTCGCTGGCGCGGGAGTCGCCGGCGGGGGTTCGCGCGGTGACCATGTAGAGGTAGGGGACACCGGCGATCGCGGACGCATCCTCGAACGGAGGGCCCGGCACCGCGGCGATTGCCGTCGCCGGCTCGCCGCCGCTCGATCGCAGCACGCGATAGCCCACGGCGCCTTCGACCTCGTTCCAGTCGACCCGCACGACATCGATGGACGTGCCGTCGCTCGCCTCGATCCCGGTCGGCGCCGGAATGTTCATCCAGCCGGTGTCGGATTCGCTGATGGGCGCTTGGTCGCCGCCGGCTCGGGCGGCGACGCGATAGGCGTAGACCACGCCCGGGATCGCGGTTCGATCCTGATGGACGGGACCGTTGGTGACGGCCACTTCGAGTTCCTCGCCGTCGGGGCCGGTGCGCAGCACGCGGTAGCCGCCAGAACGAGGCACCGGTCGCCAGCGGACCATGATGCGGTCGGTGAAGGTGCCGTCGCTCGCCTGGACATCGCTCGGTGCCGGCATGCCGCGGACGCCGGTCTCATCAAGGCTCGCGGCGGAATCGCCGGCCTCGGTGCGGGCGAGGACGAAGTAGACCTTCGGTCGACCCGGCAGGGTGCCGGTGTCGAGATGAGTCGGCTCGGCGACGATCGCGATCTCGTCCGCGGGCGCATTGGGATTGCCGTTGCCGCGTCGCCGGAAGACCCGGTAGTCGATCGCGCCTTCAACGGGATCCCACGTGAGCCGCACGCCGTCGGGATCGGTGCCATCGGAGGCGACAAGATTGCCGGGGGCGGGCACGTTCCTCCATCCGGTGTCGGCCTCGCTCGCCTCGGTGTCGATGCCGTCGATCACCGCCTTGACGGCGTAGGCGTAGAGCACGCCCGCGACCGCGGCGTCGTCGAAGAAGGAAGGCTTCGTCACCAAGGCCACTTCGCTCGAGCCTCCATCGGGCAACCCCCGCAGCACGCGGTAGCCCTCGGCAGCGTCCACCGGGATCCACGAGATCGAGACGCCTTCGGTGCTGGTTCCATCGCTCGCCTGCACGCCGGTCGGCACCGTGCTCGGCGGGTCGCCGGCACGGAAGCCGGTCTCGAGTTCGCTTGGTTCGGAGTCGCCCGGCGCGAGTCGCACCGTGACCATGTAGGTGTAGACGATGCCGGGAATCGCGGCGGTGTCGTGGTAGTTGGGGCCGTTGCTCACGCCGATCTCGGCGAGGCTTCCCGCGTCGAGACCTCGATGCACGCGATAGCCCTGCTGTCCCGGCACCTGCGACCAGGTGAGGATCACCGCGTTGGGGTTGGTGCCGTCGGAGGCCAGCAGGTTCGTCGGCGGCGGGACGTTGCGCCATCCGCTGTCGCGCTCGCTCTCAGGCGAGGTTTCGTCGTCGGAGTACGCCTCGACGAAGTAGTCGTACAGACGGCCGGGCAAGGCCGTCTCGTCGAGATGCTCGAGGTCCGTCGTCTCGCCGACGATCAGCGAGGGTCCGTTGCCGAACCTTCGAAGAACTCGATATCCGGTGGCGCCTTCGACCTCGTTCCACGCGATCGCGATGCCGGTGACGAGCGAGCCGTCGGAAGCCTGGACATCGTCGGGCGCCGTCAGTTCCGCCATCGCGGGCCATGCGAACGACACGAGCACAAGTCCGGCGAAGTGGATGGGTTGGTGGTGGCGATGCATGCCCGAAAGGTAGATCAAGTCCGGACGCGATCCAGTCCCGTCGATCGCTTTGGGGAGTTCGCCTACGAACCGAGCGGACGCCCCCGGCGCGGCGAGGGCGGCACCGTCATCGAGTTTCGCGCAGGTCGCACCGAGCTCGGTCGTTCCGCGCTCCCGAACCGGCGCCGATCGATGGGAGGAGGGCGCCCGCTCCGCGTTCCGTCAGGTTCGGTCAGGGGTCGATCGCAGCGGTCGGCGACCGGGCGGCGAGTTCCGACGGGTCGGTGCCGGAGGGGCGAGACCGACCCGGGAGGACCGCCACCAGCACCGCGGCGAAGACGAGCCCGATCGCCAGCCACTCGTTCCAACGCGGCGTCTCGCGAAGCCAGATCCACGCGAAGAGGATGAACACCACGAGCGTGATCGCCTCCTGCAGGATCTTGAGCTGGGCGACCGTGAACGGACCTCCGCCGCCGACATGCCCGATCCGATTCGCCGGCACCATGAAGCAGTACTCGAAGAGCGCGAGTCCCCACGAGAGCAGGATCGCGATCCACATCGGTGCCGAGTTGAACTTGAGATGCCCGTACCACGCGGCGGTCATGAAGCAGTTGGAGACGAGCAGGAGCAGCACCGTGGTCATGGCGAGCGTGCACCTCGAGAGGGGGCGAGCCGCCTGTTCATCGGCCCGCAGGCGGCGATCGCACGATGCCCGCCCGGGGCGCGCGGCGAGCGCGGCCGTGAGGTGAACACCCATCGTGGGGGTGTTCGACGAGGCATGCCGACCGCGCGGCCGCGGCAGCGCCAGGCCCGGTCGCGATCGAGGTCGAATCAACGACGCGGGTCGCGCGGGCGCCCAGGCCGCGCCGCGGACGAGGCGTCGTGCCGTTCGCAACTCTGGGGAACATGCCCGGGCGGACTCGGCCTCGTTTCGGGGCACCTTGCTGGTTAACGTCGATCGAGTAGTGGTTCGGTCGACGCCGTGGGCAGACCGCCCGATCCAGCAGGAGCCTCGTTCATGCGCGCCAAGAAGAGTTTGCTTTCGCTTTCCATCTCGGCCTCCGTCGCGGCCGCCAGTCTCGCGGGATCCGCTGCCGCCGACTTCGTCGGCTGGGTGCTCGAGGCCTCGTCGGTCACGGTCGGCGGAACCGTCTATTCGGTGGTCGACGTCTACGGCCAGTTCGACGACAGCGCGGACACCGTGCTCAACATCTTCAACTCCCAGATCTCGAATCTCGGCGGCGCGCCGTTCCACCACAACGACTTCAACACGCTCTCGGCCCAGCCCGGGACGTGGTCGGTGCTGCAGACGGCGAACCTCCCCACCCTCGGGCTGAACGAGGCCAACGACTCGTTCGTGCGGGCCGGCGGCCCGATCGGATCCAACAACACCACGGCGCTCGACCCGAGCTTCACCTCGCCCACGGCGCCGGTGCCACCCTCCGATGCGGGATGGTTCAACTCGAATCCCCCCAATCTGCAGGGGCGGGTGAACCCGTCGACGCTTCGCACGCACGTCGGTCGATTCGTGATCGATGGCACCGACATTCCCGAGACGCTGAGCTTCGCGGCGAACTGCGGCTACAACAAGGGCATCGGAACCCCGGCCCAGTTCGCCTTCGACGATCCGCTCGGCAGCGGTCCCGCCTCGACGATCGACTACGCCTGTCCCGACGGCGACGGCGACGGCGTGTCGGACTGCTTCGACAACTGCCTGTCGACTCCCAACGCCGATCAGGCCGACTCGGATGGCGACGGCGTCGGCGATGCCTGCGACGGATGCCCGACCGATCCGAACAAGATCGCGCCGGGCGCCTGCGGCTGCGGGGTCGCGGAGACCGACTCCGACGGCGACGGCACGCCCGACTGCCTCGACGGATGCCCGACCGATCCGAACAAGATCGCGCCGGGCGCCTGCGGCTGCGGGGTCGCGGAGACCGACTCCGACGGCGACGGCACGCCCGACTGCCTCGATGGATGCCCGACCGATCCGAACAAGATCGCGCCGGGCGCCTGCGGCTGCGGGGTTGCGGAGACCGACTCCGACGGCGACGGCACGCCCGACTGCATCGACGGATGCCCCGCCGATCCCAACAAGATCGCTCCGGGCGGCTGCGGCTGCGGCGTGCCCGACACCGACACCGACGCCGACGGCACGCCCGACTGCAACGACAACTGCCCGACCGATCCGAACAAGACCGAGCCCGGCCTCTGCGGTTGCGGCTTCGACGACGCGGATGCGCAGCGGTGGTACATCGACTCCGACGGCGACGGATACGGCGACTCGTCCGATCCGGGCACGCTCGCCTGCGAGGCCCCGGCGGGCCATGTCCTCGACGACAGCGACTGCGACGACGGCGATGCGTCGATCAATCCCGGTGCCGAGGAGATCTGCGACAACGACGTCGACGAGAACTGCGATGGCGTCGCGGAGACCAACTGCCAGCCGACCGCGGTGTTCGAAGGCTGGTTCGCGGACATCGACCAGGTCGTCGCGAACGGTGCCCGCTACGTCGTGGTGGACGTCTTCGCCCGCTTCGACGAAACGTCGGTGCAGGTGGTGAACGTCTACGACTCGGTGATCATCCCGAGCGAGTCGGCCGCCTTCGTGCAGAACGACTTCGCCGGCGGCACGTGGCTGCCCTCGCTCACCGATCCCGCGACCGAAGGCATCGACAGCTACGTGCTGATCGGCGGCACGGCCGGACCTGCCGGCAACAACACCACGACCCTCGATCCGGACTTCGGCACCGGCGACGAGGCGCTGCCTCCGGTCGGTGCGGGCTGGTTCAACTCGAACCCGTTCAACCTGCAAGGGCTCACCAATCCGGCGACGCGGCAGGTTCGGGTGGGACGATTCGTGCTGCCGCAGACCCTCGACGGCGAGACGCTCGCCTTCGCCGGCTCGGTCAGCTTCGCCGTCTATCCCGGCGGTGCGGCGCAGCAGGAGTTCGCCTCGACCGAGTTTGCGATTCCCGAGATCGAGTTCCCGTGGGACATCGATGGCAACGGCATCATCGACGGGGCCGACCTCGGACTGCTGCTGCTCAACTGGGACACCGACAACCCGGCGGCGGACGTGAACGGCGATGGAATCGTCGATGGCGCCGACCTGGGTCTCGTGCTCCTCAACTGGGGCCCCTTGCTCTGAGCCGAACCTGCTCGCGAAACCGCGAGCGCTCGACGTCCTCTCGCCCCTGAACACGCCCCGCGGTGATCGGCTCCAGCCGGTCCCGCGGGGCGGTCTTCATGGGCATGGCCGAGTGCCGTCGGGTTGGCTCCGTCGCGTCGAGCCAGGTTTCGGGAGTTCTTGCTTGAACTCGAACCGCTCGATCCGATGATCGCGGACATGTCCGATCGCGTTGCCGCGAGTTCAGGGAACACCCGCTACTGCCTCGGCTGCAGCCACTCGCTGCGCGGCGTGACCGAGCCGGTCTGCCCCGAGTGCGGGCGAGACTTCGATCCGCACGATCCGCGAACCACCGGCGAGAGTCCGTTTCCCGTGCGACGAGCGCTCGGGCGGCTGACGAAGGGCCTCGCCCTCTTCGGCGTTGCCGCGCTGATCGTCGCGATCCTGTGCAGCGCCGCAGGGTGGCGAGAGTGGATGTGGCTCTTCGCGTTGGCCATGTCGCCGATGCTTCTCCTCGGCGCCGTCATGGCGATGATCCCGCCGATCATGCTTTCGCGGCGGTGGCGGATGGCGTGCATCGCGGTGCCGCTCATCATGGCGAGCGTGGTCCTCACCGACTGGCCCTTTCGTCTCGTGTTCGAGCTGCATCGAGCGCGATTCGACGCGGCGGTCGCCGAGATCCGGGCGGCGGAGCGCAGGCTTCCTGCGGGTCGAATGCAGATCGGCGGCTACCAGATCCTCGCGGTCAAGTCGAAGTCCGAGGGCAGTCTTGGATTCCAGTTGACCGGC
>JBMSXH010000116.1:0-7042 GCA_049425445.1 Phycisphaerales bacterium
GGAGAAAGGAGACGGATCTGGCCGGGCGCCCGTATCAGGTGCAGCGCTTTGCCCTTGGGGTCCATCACGTCCATCGCGTCCACCACGTCCAAGTGACCATTCGCCGAGCGAAGCGAGCGACGGGCGCGTGACGCGTTACTTCGCCTTGGTCAGATGGTGCACCGCGTAGCGCGACACGCCGGCGAAGACGATCAGCAGCGCACCGAGTCCGGCCGCCTTGACCAGCGTCGCGTCGACGATCGACTTCGCGCCTTCCAGCGTCTCGATCTCGTCGGTCAGCGACGCGATGCTCGAGCCGAGGGCGTCCACCTTCGCCTCGAGCAACGCGAGCTTCGACTCGAGGGCCTCTCCCGAGGCCGAGAGATCCTGAAGTCCGGCGCGGCCTTGGTCGAGCGACTGCGTCAAGCCGCCCATGGTCGATTCGAGCGACCCGAGGCGGTCCGGAAGAGGCCGGAGCGATTCACCCATCGACTCGAGGCCTGCGGCGGTCTTCGCGAGCGAGGCGTCGAGGGTCTCCATCCGACCGTCGAGCGCAACCACTCCCGCCCCGAGGGCCGAGATCGTCGCGGATCCCTGCTCGAGGTCGGCCCCGAGATCGTGCATGGATCGGGCGAGCACGTCGACGTTGGTCTGAACGAGGTGCAGTCGTTCGGAGAGTTCCGAGGCGAGCGTCTTGATCGCCGTGAAGCCCTCGCTCGAGAGCACCTCCATCAGGAAGGCCGACGCTCGCCAACTGAGCGCCTCTGGGAGGCGGCTCAGAAGCCAGATCGCGCGATCGCCGAGCAGCCGGACCTGCTCGAGCTGCTGCGCCGCCTCGGTGACGGGGCTGAAGAGGCTTGGAGTCACCTGGTCCTTGCGCTGCTCGGACTGGGCGAACTGGTGCGCGAGGTCCTCGAGGCGGACCATGCCGATGACCATCCGGTCTGGATGGCGTGACCGGAAGTCGCCGATCCGGCGATCGAGGTCCGCGATCTGTTCGGGCGACATCCACTCGTGCGCGAGTTCACGCACCTCGCGCAGCACCTCGCCGTACGTCGCGTCGCAGTCCTCCTCGAAGAAGTCCGGATGCGTCGCGACCCGAGTCTCGCACGCCCAACTGCCGAGGTTCGCGTAGATGTACATGTTGACCAGCCCGTTCGCCGGATCGGGCGAGAGGGCGATCGCGCGATAGTTGGCCACCGAGTTGTTGCGGATCGCCTCGGCGGTGTACACGATCAGGTCGGGCGCTCCGTTGATCCGCAGCTGCACCACCCGGTCGGAGAAGACCGACGAGGCGATGTCCGCGATCGCGAGCAGCTGCGCGGAGAGTTCCACCGCGTCGTTGAGCTGCTGCCGGCTCGCGGGGGTCGGTGGCGGGGCGTTCACGCAGCCCGCGATCGCGGCCGCCACGCACGCAAGCGCGATGACGACCGGTCGCGAGGACGAACGAAGCCGATCGAAGGCGCGCGGCATCGCCGCAAGGTAGCGAAGCCGACGCGGGCGTGTCGGCTCGGGCGCCGCCGGGCTCACCAGACCTTGCCGAACTGGATCGTCTGCTCGAGGTCCGTCGCCTTCTCCGCCTCGTAGGCGATCTTCGCAGCCGCGCCGGCGGGCGCCTTCACGATGAAGCGGAACCATCGAGTGCCGTGGCCCGGGATGCCGCCCTCGACGAGCAGGCGCTCGGGACGGTTCGCCACCGGGTCGAAGGTGGTCGCGAGTCCGTTGCGCATCGGGCCGGCCGCGACGACCTCGACGCCGGAGACGGTCAGCCGATCGGGCACGCCGATCGCCTTGTCCGCCGCGCGGGCGGTGCGGCTCGGGATGAGCCGGTCGTTGCCGATCGCGACGTCGAGTTGCCAGAGTCCGCCGCCGAGTGGCGTCGCCTCGACCTTCTCGAAGCGCAGCAGCGGCATCTCGCCGGCGTGGAAGGCGGTGAAGGCGAAGTTGCGGTGGCACTCCTCCTCGAGCATGAACGGCGGCGGGATGCGGCTCGAGTACTTCGTTCCGCCGCCGACGAGCACGGTCCCGTACTCGGGATGCTCGACCTCCTGCCAGTCGCTCCAGGTCTGCCCGAACAGCATGCGGTCCTGCCAGCGCTGTCGGGCGTCGGTGTCGGGATCCTGTCCGTTCTGCAGGATCCGCTTGTCGGTCCAGAGCTCGTTGGTGAACGAGACGATGCCGAGGCCCTCGGCGATCCAGTTCACGAACCCGCCGTGCACGGTGTAGAGGTCCGAGTGGATGATCATCGGACGGTAGAAGGGCAGCATCTCGGCGCCGGCCTTCGCGATCGCGTCGTAGACCGCGACGTCCTGCCGCGGGTACTCGCCTTCGCGCCACGACGCGCCGGGACCGCGCAGGATCATGCCGCCGGTGTTGTGATAGGCCTGGCCCGCGGCGATGTTGGGCTTCGAGAGGATGAACTCCGCGATCGCGCGGGTCTCCGGCCAGCAGAGCGGAAAGTCGCCGGCGCCCGACTGCACATGGTCGGGCTGCCAGCCGCTCGGCCAGTTGCGGTTCATGTCGTAGCCGCCCTTGCCGTCCTCGTTGATGCGGCCGTCGCCGTCGTTGTCGATGCCTTCCTGGCCGGCCATCGACCAGTCGCCGTACTCGCGGGTTCCGTCGGCCTTGGGCTCGGTCGGCACGCGCTCGAAGCGGCGGGGATCGCGCGGATCCCGGCGATGCGTGCCGAAGGGGTCCTTCCGCCACATCTGCTCGATGAAGCCGTCGCCGTCGAGGTCGTCCGGGCCGTCCTCGTCGAAGAGCCCGTCGTCGTCGTTGTCGGTCGGCGCGACGCCGGTGCGGCTCGAACTCGGCGTGTGCGGCTCCTCGAACCACGAGGAGCGCCCGTCGGGATTGACCAGCGGCACGAAGTACCAGGCGGTTCGATCGACGAGCTCTCGGATCGCCGGCACCTCGTCGTAGGCCTCGAGCAGGTACCAGATCGAGTAGAGCACCGTCTCGGTGGCCTGGATCTCGTTGGCGTGGATCGAGCCGTCGATGTAGATCGCGGGCTTCTCGGTGTCGGCGCCGGTCGCGGGGTTGTTGATCGTGAAGACCCAGATCGGGCGCCCTTCGACGCTCGTGCCGATCGTCTCGACCTTCGCGAGATCCGGATGCGCCTCGGCGAGGCGCTCGAGGATCGAGCCGATCTCCTCGGTCGGGTAGTAGCGGTTCCACGCGAGGTCGACCTTCGCGTCGATCTGCTGCTGGGCGAGCGACGTCGAGACGAACGCGAGGGCCGACGCGGCGGCGAGTGCAAGATGGTGCAGGTTCATCGTCCGGTCTCCTGGCTGCGGGCTGCGACGACGGCGCCGTCCTGGATCGTGATGGTCGACTCGGGAAGCAGAGGCCCGACCGCCGCGATCTCGATCTCCTCGCCGGGTGCGGCGGAGACGATCCACGACAGGTCGCGGCGTTCGCCGGGCCCGATCGACGAGATCGACTGCTGCTTCACGCCGCTTCGGATGGACTCCTTCGCGGTCGAGATGCGCACGACGATCGGAGGGGTCATGTCGCGAACGCCCATCGCGGTCGCGGTCGGCATGCGGCCGTCGTTGACGAGGGCGAGGTCGATCTGGAAGAGCCCCGGGGCGAGCGTGCGAACCTGCGGCTCGAGCAAGCGAGGCTTGGGCCGTCGCGCGACCACCTCGCCGAGGAACGTCGCCTGACCCTTGGCGAGCGAGGGCACCGCATCGATGGGTGGGATGCTCATGAAGCCCGGGACGAAGCCGCCGACCTCGACGGTGCCGAGCGTCGGATGCTCGATCTCGGTCCAGTCGACGAATCCGGCGCCGCCTCGGGCCTGGTCGGAGTAGGCGAGCCACGCGGCCTGCTCCGCATCGCCCACCGCGGGACCGGTCGCCGCCGCGCGCGGCGCGCGAGGCGCAGCGGCCATGCCACGGAAGCCGCCGCCACCGCGTCCACCCCGCCCGCCTCGACGAGGTGGTTCCGCCACCGGCGGCGCCTCGGCGGCGCTCTCGGACGCGGGCGCAGCGTCCGAGGCCGTCGCATCGCCCTCGCCGCCTTCGGGCTTCGCCGCGTCGGCGACGTCGGGACGCCACCAGCCGGTGCTTGCGAAGGTGAGGATGCCGCGCTGGTGGTAGAGCCAGGCCGCAAGCGAGCCGGCATCGTCGCTGCGGATCGCGCGATCCTGACCGGTGGCCTCCTTGTACGCCTTGGCGAACTCGGTCAGCAGCGGAAGGTCGGCCTCGTCGATCTGGGCGGGAATGCGTCCGCCCGCCTCGGTCGGCCGCGCATCGGGCAGGTTCACGAGGTTGTCGTGGCGTCCGATGACCAGCGCCGCGTAGATGCGCGGACGCTCGATCACGAACTTCGCGAGTTCGAGCGACTCCTCCTCCGACAGCGGCCACGGCCCGGCGTCGTTGGCGAACTCGATCCAGCGGTGCGGGAAGTTGCGATCCGGATCGACCCCGCCCGGGCCGTCCTCGGCGACGAGCCCGTCGCCATCGGCGTCGAGTCCCTCGACGTGAAGGCTGTAGACCGCCAGTTCGCCCTTCATCGAGTCGGGCTTCTTGAGCAGCCGCGGGTCCGCGGGATCGGCGATCCACTGCGCGGGATCGCCCGCGGGCGGATTCGCGCGGCGCATGGTGGTGATCACGCCATCGCCGTCGAGATCGCGCGGCCCGTCCTCGTCGATCGCGGCGTCGCGATCCTCCCGCACCGGGCGCGCGTTGAGCCCGCTTCGAAGGCTGGGCTGCGACAGGAAGGCCGCCGCGGCGTCGGGATTGGCGCGAGGCACGACGTGGATCGTCACCTCGTCGAGCTAGGCGCCGTGTTCGGCGAGGAGCCGTTCGGCGAGGGACGTCGCGATCTCGGTCGAACCGAGTTGCGCACCATCCATGCCGGCGACGATCAGGATCGCGGGGCGATCACGCCACGCGTCGAGATCGCCCGCGAGGGTCAAGGCTTCGATGGCTCGTCCCTCGCGGGTCTTCGCGAGCGTCTCGAGCTTCACTCGACTCGCGTTGGCGCCGGCCATCGCGCGAAGGCGCTGCGTCAGCGCCGCGTCGTCGGGATAGCCCTCGAGGACCGATCGGGGGCTTGCGGCAGGTGCCGGGCTATCGGAGGAGACTCCGTCCTGGGCGAGCAGTGGAGTCGAGACGCCGAGGGCGAGGGCTGCCGCGAGGCGAGCCGGCCCGAGTGTCGGGTGGTGCATGGGGGCGTTGTAGCGGAAGGGCCGCTTGCGGTGGCACCGTGGAAGTGGTTTCCCGCGCTGCCCGCATGCGAAGGGTGTCGGGGGGGCGTGATTGACTCGCGGGGATCAGACGACCGGCTCTCCCTCGACCGCGGTGAGGGCTCCGAAGTGTTCGGACAGCCGCCGCGTCATCGGGCCGACCTCGCCGGTGCCGATGGTGCGCCCGTCGACCTTCGTCACCGCGGCCAACTCGCCCATGGTGCCCGTGCAGAACATCTCGTCGGCGCGGTAGACCTCGGTCAGCGTGAAGTCGCGCTCGGCGTGGGGGATGCCCTCGCGGCGGCAGATCTCGAGCACCACGCTTCGGGTGACGCCCTCCGGGCAGGCGACGTCGCGACTCGTCTCCACCTTGCCGTCGGTCACGATGAAGACATGGGTCGCGTTGGTCTCGGCGACGAAGCCCTGCCGATCGAGCATCAGCGCATCGTCGGCACCGGCGTTGTTCGCCTCGATCTTGGCGAGGATCGACTGGATCAGGTTGCAGTGGTGGATCTTGGGATCCATGCAGTCGGGTGGGAAGCGGCGCACGCTGCTCGTGACGAGCGAGAGCCCGCTTCGCCCGTAGACCGGCGGCTTGAACTCCGCGAGCACGATCAGCGTCGGGCCGGACTGGTTGAGGCGTGGATCCATGCCCGAGGTCACCTTGACGCCACGGGTGAGGGTGAGGCGAATGTGCACGCCGTCGCGCATGGCGTTGGCCTCGAGCGTGCGACGGATCTCGGCGATGATCGCCTCGTCGCTCGGGATCTCCGCGAAGGCGAGCGCCTTGGCCGAGGAGCGCAGCCGGGCGAGATGTTCGCGAAGTCGGAAGATGCGTCCTTCGTAGACGCGGAGCCCTTCCCACACCGCGTCGCCGCCCTGCACGGCGCTGTCGAAGGGCGAGATCCCGGCCTCGTTGCGATGCAGAATCCGTCCGTTGATGTTGACGCGGAGGTCCGCGTTGCGGGAGTCGAAGCGTTGAAGCATGGCCGACAGTCTGACAGGTCGGCGCCGATCGACGAATCGCCGCCCGGAAGATCCGTGCGCCGCCCCTAGCCTTCGAGAATCGCCGCGTGGATCGCGAGGCACTCCGAGAGGACGCCACGCAGGGCAGGTGGCACCTCCGGCGGCGGGCCTTCTTCCGGAGGCTCGAATCCAGTCGAACGCTCGACCGAGGCGTACCAGTGCTTCGCCCAGACGCCGTCGGTCTCCCTCGGCCCGGCGGGCCAGGCGAGCATCGCCTCGTCGAAGGGGATGCCGATCGATCGGCAGAGCCGCGACAGCGTCGCACGAGGATCTCGGCGGATCTCCGCGGCATCGACGATCGGCGGGCGAAGGCCCTCCGCCCGCAGCCGCTCGAGCAGGCGGAGCTGCTGAGGCAGGCCGAGGTCCTCTGGCGTCGGGTTCGCGACGACCTTGGCGAAGGAGACGATCACCCGGGCCGGGTCGCGGACGAGGAACGCGTGGGTGAGCCGACCGAGCCACCCCGGCACGAGGTCTTCCATGCCCGGAAGCAGATGATGGCTCATGTGCTTCTGGTACCAGATCCGTCGCCCGTGCGGCACCGGACCGATCAGCGCACGTTCGACGGATGCGGCGTCGGAGTCGTGTGCGACGAGAATCTCCGACCGACCCGGGTGCTCGATGCCGGTCGCCTTCAGGTAGTGCGCGTAGAGCGGCTCGTCGACCACCGCGGTGTCGCAGCGGTTGCCGAAGGAGCGCATGAGCGCGGTCGAGAGGTTCCGCGGACCCGACCACATCGCGATGCGGATCGGATCGCCTGGGCGTTCGAGGATCACCTTGGGATCCTCGCAGGCGATCGAGCCGCTGGCGAGCCGTTCAGAAGATCGATCGCGTGACGAAGTCGCG
>JBMSXH010000117.1:0-7029 GCA_049425445.1 Phycisphaerales bacterium
CGTGGACACTTTTTGACATCACTCAGGCCGATCACGAGCCGCCCGACGCGTCAGCCCCGCCTCGTCCCCCGCGAGGCCTTCCGTCGGCGCCGCGAGGTCGCGGCCTGATCGTGCAGCGGCATGCGAAACCAGGCCCAGAGCAGCGAAGGACTGTGGGGATAGGCGACCGCCACCCGCCAACAGCGGAACCGTTCCCCCGGCGAGCCTTCGCCTCCGAGCATCCGGTTCGAGCGATCGAGGATCTCCGCATGCAGGGGCCGGAACCACGACCACGCCTTGGGCAGGCCGAACGCATTCCCTCGACTCGAGGGATCGGGCTCCATCTCTTCGATCGCGGCCTCCACGGGAAGCCGGTGATCCATCAGTCGGCCATCGGCGCGGGCACGCTGCCTCGAGGCGAAGAGGCCGGTGACGGGCACGGTGCCCAGTTCGAGTCGTCGATCGATCAGGATCTCGAGCATGAGCCACTCGAGCGGCAGGTTCGCCCCGACCTCGAGGTGGACCAGGTCCTCCTCGCTGTCGGCATGGGCAGGACCGGCCTGCGGGGAGATCGCGGCGAAGGTTGCTCGCAGTTCGGCGTTGGAATCGGGTCGATCGCCCAGGGTCGCCGCCAGTGCCACCTGCGAGCCCTCGACGGGCGATCCCGCCACCGGGGGCGTCGCCACGATCGCCGAGCCGGACGCCGCCGGCGAGGAAAGGTCCGGCACCAGCGGGCAGCGATCGCCCGCGTCCACGATCGACCACACGCGGCCGGGCGGAAGTTCGGCGTTGGGCGGCGGCAGGCTCGACACCAGGCGCCACGGCTGACCCGGACGGTGACGGCGGAGGCCCTCGAAGACCGTCCATTGCAGGAGGTCGACGCGATCGGGGACCGACGAGGGCGCCAACACGAAGAGCGCCACCCGTGCCCGCGCGGAGAGCCCCAACACCGCCGACGCGGCGTCGAAGCCGGACCGGCGGATCCCGAGGCTCACCTTCTGCTCGGCCGCGGTATCGAGCGCTCCGGCCGCAGCCAGCTGCAGCATCCAGCGACGAGCGGGCTCGACCTTCGCGGCCCGTAGCGCCGCCTGCACCGCGGTCTCAAGCGAGGTCAACCTCTTCGCCGCAACGCCCCGCTGCGCGAGGGCCTCCACGATCGTGCGCCACGCCGACGCGCCCGGCATCACGCCGAGGCAGGTCCCGGGATCCGAGGTCGACGCGAGCTGCAGGAGCTTGTGGACGAGGCCGCGACGAAGCTCGAGTTGCCGGGCGCAGGACCGGACGGTCCTCCCCTCCGGCGGGACCGCCGCCTCGAGCGCCGCGGAGAGTGCGGAGCGCAACGTCTCGAACCTTGCTCGGAGTGCGGCGACGAACGCCGGGTAGTCGTTGGGAGCCGTTGGCTTCATGGCTGGCGATCCGCGGTCATCGGTCATCGTTGTGGATGCGCCGAAGAATGGACTCGCTTTCGAGCAAGTTCGGACACCCGCGAGTCGCGTCGGCGCCCGCGCCGCCTGCTTGCCCGCCGACTACCCTGATGCGCCTCCATGACCGTGGCGCTTCGCATCGACGTCGACACCTTCACCGGCACCCGAGAGGGCGTGCCGCGACTGCTGTCGATCCTCGAGCGCCGCGGCCTTCGGGCCACGTGGTACTTCACGGTCGGACCCGACAACATGGGCCGGCACCTGTGGCGGCTCGCGAGGCCACGGTTCGCGCTCAAGATGCTCCGATCGAAGGCCGCAAGCCTCTACGGCTGGGAGATTCTCCTTCGCGGAACGCTCTGGCCCGGCCCCGAGATCGGCCGCCGCCTCGCCGACACGATCCGGGGGCCGATCGCCGCCGGGCACGAGTTCGGCGTGCACGCCTGGGACCACCATCGCTGGCAGATGGGCGTCGAGCGGCTCGACGACGCGGCGCTGCGACAGCAGTTCGATCGCGCCTTCACCACGCTCGCCGAGATCGCTGGCCGCGAGCCCGAGACCTCCGCGACGCCCGGGTGGCGGACGCCCGATCGGGTGCTCGCGATGAAGGCGGCCTACCCGCTTCGCTTCAACAGCGACTGCCGCGGCACGGCGACTCCCTTCCTTCCGGTGATCGGCACCGGCACCGCTTCGCGCGAACTCGACCAGCCGCAGGTGCCGGTCGACCTGCCCACCTACGACGAGGCGATCGGCACGCTGGTCGGCGACGACGAGGCGTTCAACGCGATGCTGCTCGAACGGCTCGGCGACGGAAGGCCGCACGTGCTGACGATCCACACCGAGAGCGAAGGCGGCGCGAAGGCGGCGCTCTTCGAACGGTTCCTCGACGCCGCGATCGCCGAGGGTCATCGCTTCGAGCCGCTCGGCGCGTGGCTCGATGCGCGTCTCGGGCCGAGTTCCCCGCTTCCAACCGGACGAATCGCGAAGGGCTCGGTGCCGGGCCGCGAGGGATGGCTCGCGATCGGCGAGTCCGCGTCGCGACCCGGCGGCGAAGCCGACGCAGCCGTTGCGGAGTCGACCTTGTGAGCACCACCCGCCTCGTAGGCGTCGCGATCGCGGTCTTCGTCGCGATCTATCTCCTCTTCCTCGGCGTGCGTCCGCTGATCGTGCCGGACGAGCATCGCTACGCGGCGCTCGGCCTCGAGATGATCGCCCGCGGCGACTTCACGGTGCCGCGGCTCATCGGCTTCCGCTACTTCGAGAAGCCCGCGGGCGGTGCGCACCTCGTCGCGATCGCCGTCGAAGTGTTCGGCCGGGACGCGTTCGCGTATCGCCTGCCCTCGGCCCTCGGCATCGGCCTTGCCGCGTTCGGGCTCGCGTGTGCGGTCACCCGCGCCACCGGCCGAGCGTCGATCGGCGCCCTCGCCGCGATCGCGCTCTGCACCATGATCATGCCCGTCATCGTGGGCACGACGGTCATTCTCGACGGCCCCTTCACGGGATTCGTGACCGCCTCGCTCGCCCTCGCGTGGCTCGCTCTCGAATCGCCGCGCCGCGACGTGCGCCTCGGCCTGCTCGCGCTCGCCGGGCTCGCGGCTGGCTGCGGATTCCTCGTGAAGGGTCCGCTCGCGATCGTCCTCGCGGCGATGGTGATCGGGCCGTGGCTGCTCTGGGAGCGTCGGTGGCGCGACCTCGTGCTGGTGCCGTGGATCCCGCTCCTCTTCGCGGGGCTTGCGGTGCTGCCGTGGGGCCTCGCGATCCACGAGCGCGAGCCGGAGTTCTGGCGGACCTTTCTCTGGGTCGAGCACGTCCAGCGATTCCTGAAGCCCGACGGAAACCAGCACTCCGAGCCGTGGTGGTTCTATCTGCCCGTGCTGCTCGGCGCCACCCTGCCATGGCTGCTCGCCGCCCCCGCGGCCGCGACGGGACTTTCAATCGCCGAGCACGAACGGCGGCTCCGCTCATGGCGGCGCTTCTCGCTCTGCTGGATCGCCTTGCCGCTCTGCTTCTTCTCCGCGAGTTCGGGCAAACTCGCGACCTATCTGCTGCCGGTGCTGCCGCCGATCGCGGGACTGCTCGCGATCGGGCTGGTGCGGGCGTTCGAGCAGCGACCGTGGGCCAACGTCCCTTCGCGCGCGCAGTCGGTTCCGGCGGTCGTGCTGCTCGTGCTGGCCGCGATCTCGCTGCTCTCGGCGACCGTGACCAGCCTTCCCGCTCGCGTCTGGGTCGATGGTGGTCTCTGGAGAAGCCTGGTGCTCGCCGCCGGGCTGTCGATGTGGGCCGTCTTCGATCTGAAGGCGATTCGAGAGGGCGTCGCCGTCAGACGCGTGCTGTGGATGGGGCTTTCGCCGGTGACGCTCCTCGCCTGCTTTCCGCTTCTCTACCCCTCGGCCCTTGTGCCCGAGGCGAAGGCGCCGTCGGACTTCATCCTCGAGCATCGGGAGCGGCTCGAGTCGGCATCGACCCTCGTGGCGACCGAGCAGATCGCGATCGCGATCGGCTGCGAACTCGACCGCTACGACCCTCTCATCGCCCTCGCTCCCGGCGAACTCGACAACCACCTCGGCGAGCCCACGGAGATGGCCAGGCTGATCGATCGCGCGGCGCTGGTCGAGCGTCTCGCTTCGCTCGTGGCCGAGGGCCCGGTCAGCGTGGTCGGGCAACCGCGCCACCTCGACCCGGTGCTGGAGCCGGCAATCGAGTCGGGCGCCCTGCCGGCCCCGAGCGGACGTGTCGAGGGGCCGTGGCTGGTGATCGTCGAGTTCGGGGGCCAGGACGCGTCGGAGCATTGAACTCGTCGGCCGCCCAACGACAACGCCGCCCCGGGCGCAGGGAGTTGAACATGGCGGCACGAACGTCGGTCGCCGTTCGACGACGTGACGAGCAAACCCCTCCCCGGGACTGCGAAGCAGGTCGGGGGAGGTTTCATCGATCGCAGCAAGACGACGAAGGGGCGCTGCGAGCGTCGGACGGCGATGGCAACAGGCCGACTTCGGCCACCGTCCTTGTCCGAACGGCCCCTCTCCCCCGACGCCGCCCCTACCATCCCGCCCCGTGACTCCCCAAAGCCCCAGCGAGGTCCGCCGCGTCGCCTTCGTCAGCCTCGGCTGCCCGAAGAACCTCGTCGACAGCGAGCGCATGCTCGGCCTGCTCCGCGAAGACGGCCTCGAGCTCGTCTCCGATCACGCCGACGCCGACGCGATCGTCATCAACACCTGCGGCTTCCTCGAGGCCTCGCGGCTCGAGTCGCTCGAGGTGATCCGCGAAGCGCTCGACCGCAAGAGGGCCGGCGACCTCCGACGCGTCGTCGTCGCAGGCTGCCTCGTCCAGCGGCACCGGGCGAGGCTCCTCGACTGGGCGCCCGAGATCGACTCGATGATCGGCGTCTTCGATCGCGATCGCGTCGTCGACGCGGTGCGGGGCGCGGCGCCTTCCCGTGACGGGCTCGATGCGGCGGAGTCGCCCAAGTACTGGATCGCCGGCAACGCCCTGCAGGCGGCGAAGGAGCGAGGCCGCGACGTCGCCGGCCTCACCGTCAACGGACAGGACGGCAAGGGGATCGGCTACTTCGAGGAGGACGCCGGGCGCGTGCGTCTCACGCCGCGGCACTGGGCGTACCTTCGGATCAGCGAGGGCTGCAACCAGCGCTGCGCGTTCTGCACGATCCCGTCGATCCGCGGCAAGATGCGCTCGAAGCCGCGTGCGCGGATCCTCGACGAGGCGCGATCGCTCCTTGCCGAAGGCGCGTTTGAACTCAACCTCATCGGCCAGGACACCACGAGCTGGGGTCTCGACATCGGCGACCACGGCGGCCTGCCGGGCCTGCTCGCGGACCTGAACACCCTCGCGGACGAGTTTGGCGGCGCGTGGCTTCGTCTGATGTACGCCTACCCGAGCACGTTCGGCGACGACGCGATCGACGCGCTCGCGAGCCTGCCGAACGTCGTCAAGTACCTCGACATCCCGCTGCAGCACATCACCGACCCGATGCTCGAACGCATGCGGCGGCACGTGACCCGCGAGCAGACCGAGACGCTGCTCGCGAAGCTCCGCGAGCGGGTGCCCGGCATCGCGATCCGAACGACCTTCATCACCGGATTCCCCGGCGAGACCGAGGAGGATCACGAGGCGCTCGTCGAGTTCGTGCGCGACGCCCGCTTCGAGGCGATGGGCGTCTTCCAGTACAGCCGCGAGGAGGGCACGCCCGCCGGCACCATGGACCTCGATCCGGCGCTTCGCGTGCCCGACGAGGTGAAGGCGCAACGCGAGGCCGAACTCATGCTCGCCCAGCAGGAGAACGCCTTCGCCGACGCGGCGTGGCAGGCCGAGCAGGGCGCCGTGCTCGACGTGCTGATCGAGGGGGCCGCGGGCGATCCCGGCGTGCCCGCCGCCCCGCAGGCGGAACTCGCCGCGGGCGAGGTGCTGCACTCGGGCCGGGCGTACCACCAGGCACCGCAGATCGACTCGATGACCGCGGTCGTCTCCAAGACCCGCCACGCGCCGGGAGAACTGGTGCGATGCGTGGTCGTCGCGAGCGACGGCTACGACCTCGTCGCGCGTCCCGAGCAGGAGTTGCGCGACGCCGCCGAAGGGCGCATCGGCCTGCCGGTCGTGGGATGATGCCGTTGAACGCCACACCGCCGCGAACGACCCGATGAGCGGGTCATGCGCGGCGGCGCTGCGGAATCGAGTGATTTGCGTGGGTGGCTTTCAGCGACGTCGACGGCGGAGGCCGGGAATCGCCGAGAGTCCGAGCATCGCCACCGCTCCGGAACCCGGGACCGCCGAGGCGGAGGCTCCGAACGAGATGCCGAGCGTCGGGAAGCTGTTGGCGGTGTTGGTGTAGTTCGGGTTGTTGTTTCGGAAGGTGTTCAAGGCGGTGAAGCCGTTGCTGACCGTGTAGAAGCTGTTGGTCGTGCCGTTGGCGTAGCCCGTCCTGCGCGAAATCGCCGACGTGCTGGGCGCGTTGTAGATGATCAGCGCGTACGAGGTGTTCGCCTGCATGGCGAAGTTCGTGATGTTGGGGATCTGCGCCGCGGTCAGATTGGCGGTGAAGAAGGTGCCTCCCGCGGTGATGGTCACCGTGTCGGTCGCGTAGGCGGTCGAACCAGCGACCGCCGAATAGGCCGTGTCGTTCGTGGTGTTGTGGAGCGCGACGGTGAGCGTCCAGTTCCCGCCGGTGGATCCCTGACCGAGTTGGAGATCGAGCCACGACATCGTGAACGTTCCCGACGATCCCGTCGTGAACGCGACGCCGTAGTTGTTGGTGTATCCGGTGCTCGAAGAGAACGACGCGTTCGAGTTGACGGCCTGCGAGGGCCCGAACCAGGTCACGTTCGTGGCGAGGGCCGTCGTGGCCACCCCCATGGAGGCCAGAAGGGCGGACCAGACGCTGCTGCGAACCATGCGTGTTCTCCCGTGAGTGGACTTCGCCCGATCGACGGTGCGACGACATCGCCGTCCCGTCGGAATCTGCCCACCAAGAACCTAGCCCGGGATCTCCGGCTCGAACGCTCGCGTTGCCTGTCACAGACAGGAGCAGCCTTCGAGGTGGGGCGTCGTTCGCGGTCTCGATCGGTCCTGACCACCCAGCGGCGCCCGCGCCCCCCGCGTCGTGGCGGGGGGGGGG
>JBMSXH010000118.1:0-7017 GCA_049425445.1 Phycisphaerales bacterium
GCGACGCCGGAACTCGTCGAGCTGCTTCCACAGGTCGGTGTTCTTGACCGGACCGGAGGTGGTTCGCCAGCCCTTCCGCTTCCAGCCGTCGAGCCACTCCCCAAGGCCCTTGGTGACGTACTGGCTGTCCGAGTACAGGGAGACCTCGCAGCCATCGCCGAAGGCTGCGGCGATCCCCTCGAGGCCCCGGATCGCCGCAAGAAGCTCCATCCGGTTGTTGGTGGTCGATCGCTCGCCGCCCGATCCTTCGAACTCCCGCGGCTCCGATCCCTCCTCGGTGCGAGCCAGGAAGGCCCAGCCCCCCGGGCCGGGATTGCCCGTGCACGCACCGTCGGTGAAAAGCGAGACTCTCGTCGAATCGGACATGGGAGGGCGGGGATGCTACCGGGCGGCTCGGATCGTCGGTCTTCAGCCGCCCGAAGTCTTGACACGACCGCGGCTCCGCCCTAGTTTGCCCGGCTCGTCTCGCCCGGGAGGATCGCCTTGTTCGGCGATGCTCCCCGCGCGAAGTTCCTCCGGTCGCCCCGTCCGTTCGGGTCCCGACCTGCCGCCGCCTCCGAACCCGATCGAGTCGAATCCATGGGTGTTCCTGCCTTTCGCCAGACCCACGGCCGCGGCCGTCGACGCCGCTCCCATCAGGCGCTGAAGCCGATCCATTCGGTCTCCTGCCCCAACTGCGGCCAGGTGAAGCAGCCCCATCGGGCCTGCCGCCACTGTGGTTACGTGCGCCCGGGCCTTCAGGTCCGCGGCATCGCCGAGAACGCCTGAACGCCACCGCGGCAGGAGACGACTGTTCATGCGCATCGGCGTGGACGTCATGGGCGGAGACCACGCCCCGGGCGAGATCCTGAAGGGCTGCTTCGCTTCCCTCGAGCGACTCGCCTCGGACGACCGTCTCGTGCTGGCCGGTGATCGTGGCGTGCTCGAAGAGGCCATCGCCGAGCGAGGCGTGTCCGATGCCCGCATCGAACTGATCGAGACCTCCCAGGTCATCGAGATGGCCGCTCCGCCGGTCGAGAGCGTCCGGCAGAACCCCGACAGTTCGATCGTCGTGCTGGCCCGCATGGCCGGCCCGAAGGATCGTCAGCTCGACGGCTGGCTCTCCGCGGGCAACACCGGCGCGTGCGTGACCGCGAGCCAGTTCCACATGAAGCGGCTTCCGGGCGTGCACCGGCCGGGCATCGCCGTGACCGTGCCGACCTTCGCGGGCCCGATCGTCCTGATCGACGTCGGCGCCAACATCGAGCCCAAGCCGCACCACCTCGCCCAGTACGGAGTGATGGGGCGGGTCTTCGCGCAGAAGAACCTCGGCATCGAGAATCCCCGCGTCGCCCTGATGAACGTGGGCGGCGAGGAGCAGAAGGGCACCGCCGAGATGAAGCGGGCCCGCGACATGCTCCGCAGTTCGCCCGGAACGAACTTCATCGGGTACGTCGAGGGTCGCGGGGTCTTCAACGGCGAAGCGGACGTGGTGATCACCGACGGCGTGGTCGGCAACGTGATGCTCAAGCTCGCCGAGGGGCTCAGCGCCGGCATCTTCAAGGCGATCGCCGCCGAGGTGATGGCGATCGATCCGGGTCTGGCGCTGCGGCTCGAGCCGGTGGTGCGCAGCATCTACGCCAAGCACGACTACCACGAGTACGGCGGCGCTCCGCTGCTGGGCGTGAACGGCTACTGCCTGATCTCGCACGGCTCGAGCGTGTCCCGCACGATCTGCAACGCGATCCTCCGGACGAAGCAGTTCGCCGAGAGCGGCCTCAACGAGGCGATGGTCTCGGCGCTCGCGGAGATGGAAGAAGTCGCGGCATGAGCATCGGCGAACCCTGCGGCGTGCGGCTCGCCGGAACCGGCTCGGCCGTGCCGCCACGGATCCTCCACAACCGCGATCTCGAGCGGATGGTGGACACGTCCGACGAGTGGATCCTCCAGCGGACCGGCATCCGCGAGCGGCGAATCTGCGATCCCCGCAGCGAGGGGACGTTCACGCTCGGTCGCGACGCGATGGCCCGGGCACTCGAGGACGCCGGACGAAAGGGCTCGGACCTCGACCTGATCATCTGCGGAACCTGCACCTCGGAGATGCCGTGCCCCTCGACGGCCTGCCGCATCGCGGCGGCGGTCGACGCGGCCCCCGCCGGCGCGTTCGACGTGACCGCCGCCTGCTGCGGGTTCGTCTACTCGATGAACATCGCCGACTCGCTCATCCGATCCGGCCGATTCCGCCGGATCGGCGTGATCGGAGTCGATGCGATGAGCACCGCGATCGACTACCACGATCGCTCGGTCAGCATCCTCTTTGGCGACGCCGCCGGCGCCGCCGTGCTCGAACGGGACGACGATCCGGGCAAGGGCTGCATCTACCAGCGGATGCACTCCGACGGGAACGGCTGGGAGAGCCTCTACATCCCGCGGCGGGAGCAGGAGGTTCCGGCGGAGGATCGCGACAACCCGATTCGCCTCGGCCATCTCCGCATGAACGGCCGCGAGGTGTTCAAGTTCGCGGTCACGAGGTTCCGCGAGACGGTCGAGGACGCCATCGCCGGCACCGGACTCACCGTCGACGAGATCTCGCAGTTCGTCTGCCATCAGTCGAACCTTCGGATCATCGAGGCCGCGCGAGAGCGGATCGGGATTCCTCACGACAAGATGCCCGTCAACATCGACCGCTTCGGCAACAGTTCCGCCGGCAGCGTGGGACTTCTGTTCGACCAGCTCCGCAAGGACGGCAAGTGCCGGGCCGGCGAGACCGTGATGCTCGTCGCGTTCGGCGGCGGCATGACCTGGGCGAGCGGCGTGTGGAGACTCTGAACCGATGAGCGATTCCCCCAACGGCGTGGTGCTGCTCTGCCCCGGGCAGGGCGCCCAGCAGGTCGGCATGGGCAAGGGATGGGCAGACTCCTGCCCCGCGGCCGCGCCGACCTTCGGGGCCGGGGACGAAGCGCTCG
Source organism: Phycisphaerales bacterium (assembly GCA_049425445.1). Taxonomy (GTDB): domain Bacteria; phylum Planctomycetota; class Phycisphaerae; order Phycisphaerales; family SM1A02; genus VGXO01. The sequence continues at coordinate 2,946 of JBMSXH010000118.1, forward strand.
CGGGCCTCTCGGCCCTCGACGGCCATTCGCTGAGCGAACTCTGCTTCGAAGGCCCCATCGAGCGGCTCGGTCGGACCGACGTCAGCCAGCCAGCCCTCTTCGCCTGCGCGGTCGCGTCGTGGCAGGCGATGCTCGAACGCATGCCGCCGACCCGGATCGTCGCGGCCGCGGGGCTCTCGCTTGGCGAGTACACCGCCCTTCATCTCGCGGGAGCCTTCAGCTTCGTCGACGGACTCCGGCTGGTCGCGCTGCGTGGACGCCTGATGCAGGAGGCGGCCGAAGCGAGTCGCGGCAGCATGGTTGCGCTGATCGGAGCCGACGAGTCCCAGGCCGAGGAGATCTGCCGAGAGGCCGCCGGCGACGGCGTGCTCGTCTGCGCCAACTTCAACGCCCCCGGCCAGATCGTGCTCTCCGGCGATCTCGAGGCCTGTGGCCGTGCGGTCGAGGTCGCGTCGGCGAAGGGCGTGCGGGCCACGGCGCTGCAGGTCGCCGGGGCGTTCCACAGTCCCCTCATGCAGCCCGCCGCGGACGGGCTTGCGGAGGCCCTCGAACAGGTCGAGATCGCGCCGCTGCGGGTCCCGGTGTGGTCGAATGTGACCGCTCGACCGCACGAGGCCGACAACCCGCAACTTCTCCGAAAGAGGCTCGTCGAGCAGCTGGTCTCGCCCGTACGATGGAGCCAGTCGTGCTCGGATCTCCTTGCGAACCTCGCGGGCGACTCCAAGCCCGACCTGCATGAACTGGCGCCCGGCAGCGTCCTGCGCGGGCTGATGCGACGGATCGACCGCTCCTTCGAGGTGACCAGCCATGACCAACCCCCTGCCCCGACCGGTGCGAGCGCTTCGGCCTGAGTTCGCCGCGCTCGCCATTGCTTCGATCGCCGGAAGCCTGCTCGTCGGATGCGGCGAGGACCCGCCGCCGCCTCCGCCGGTCGTCCAGGCTCCGCCGCCCGATCCGGGCCCGCCGCCACCGCCGCCGGTGACGCCGATCGAGACCCTGATGGTCCAACTCGGCATCGACCCTCGAGTGCGGCTTCCAGAGGCGCAGGCGCCAGGGACCGACGCCGAGCGGATCGCGGTGCTGCGCTTCTGCGACGCCTTCGTCCGCGGCAACGGCGACTCCGTGCGGCCGATGCTGTCGATGCCCGACCAGTTCCAGTTCGACCGCATGCTCGATGCGGGCGAATGGCCCAAGGCGATCGAAGGCGTCTCCCGCGTCGACGTCCGCACTGGCCGCAGCCCCGAAGGCGATGCCTGCATGCTCGCGATCTTCCACACCGGGCTCGAGTTCCAGCCGCAACTCTGGCTGACGGAAGTTCGGGGCGAGCAGGCGACGTTCGACGCGCTTCCGACGCCGCCGGACATCATGAACAAGTTGAGTGGCAGCGATTGGATCGCCGCGTGGTTCGAGGTGAACCGTGCCGAGATCGCGCGAGCCGACGAGCCGGACGAGGCGGTGTCCGTCCCGCAGCAGGACTTCACCGAGGCGGCCAACATCGATGCCGGTGCCGGCACCGGCCCCGGCATCACGCCCGGCGGCGCTCCGGGCGCTCCGGGCGTCCCCGGACGACGAATGCCGAGCGGAACCCCGGTGGCTCCGCCAAGAGGTCCGCTCGGACGCTGACGTTTCGATCGCGTTCGATACACTCCGCCCCCGATCGTCGCCCGCCGGTCCGGCGGGCGTTTCTTTGAGCGTTCCATCAGAGCACTCGCGGAGTCATCGCCATCGAACGTCGTGTCGCCATCGTGACCGGAGCGAGCCGCGGCATCGGCCGCGCCATCGCCCTTCGCCTCGCCAAGGACGGCCGACACGTCGTGGCGGTGAGCCGTTCGCTCCCCGATCTGGAGTCGCTGGTCGCGGAGATCGCCGCCGCAGGCGGGTCCGCCGAGGCGCGAACCTGCGACGTCGGCGATGGAGAGGCGGTCGCCAAGCTCGTCGACTCCGTCGCCGAGGCGCACGGGCGTCTCGACATCCTCGTCAACAACGCCGGCATCACCCGCGACGGGCTGATCCTGCGGATGAGCGACGAGGACTTCGACACCGTGGTCTCGGTCAACCTCCGCTCCGCGTTCATCGCCTGCCGCGCGGCGGCTCGACCGATGATGCGGGGCAAGTTCGGCCGGATCGTGAACGTCGGATCCGTCTCGGGACTGACCGGCAATGCGGGCCAGGCCAACTATTCGGCCGCGAAGGCCGGCCTCGTGGGCCTGACCAAGACGATCGCCAAGGAACTCGGGGCCAAGGGGATCACCGCGAACGTGGTCGCGCCCGGCTTCATCGAGACCGACATGACCGCCGTCCTGCCCGCCGCCCTCAAGGAGCAGGTCCTGCCGAGCATCCCGCTGCGGCGCTTCGGAGTTCCCGAGGACATCGCCGCGGCCGTCGCCTACGCGACCAGCGACGAGGCGGGCTACCTGACGGCCCAGGTCCTCGTCGTGGATGGGGGTCTCGCGAGCTGATTCGACCGAGTGCGTCCCCGGGCAGGAGTTCGGGGAGCCTTCCGCTATATTTCGCCGTCGCGCCCGGAGCCCCGGGCGACCACGCCAGGAGCGTCCAACGTGAACGAGCAGGAAATCGAAGCCAAGGTCATCGACATCGTCGCCGAGCAGATGGGCGTCGACAAGAGCGAGATCAGTCGCGAGACCAACTTCCAGACCGACCTCAACGCCGACAGCCTCGACATCGTCGAGCTGGTGATGGAGTTCGAGGACGAGTTCGAGACGAACATCCCCGACGACCAGGCCGAGAAGATCCAGAACATCGGCCAGGCCATCGACTTCATCAAGGCGAACATGAACAACAAGTGAGGCCCTCGCGGCCCGCTTGATGCCAGATCGGGGCGATCCCGCCGAAGCGGGCCGTCGCCGATCGCCTTTCATCGATCATGCGAACCATCGAACTCAGGCGGGTGGTGGTCACCGGCATGGGGGCCGTCACCGATCTGGGGCACAATGTCCCGGACACGTGGAACGGCCTCGTCGAGGGCCGTTCCGGAATCGCATCCATCGCGTCGTTCGAGCAGAGCGCCGACTGGTCGGTGCGGTTCGCCGGCGAGGTCCGCGACTGGGACATCACCCAACTCATCGACGCCCGCGAGGCGAAGCGCATGGATCGCTTCTGCCATCTCGGAATGTGGGCGGCCGAGGAGGCGGCGAAGGACTGCGGCATCGACTTCACCGCCGGCGATCAGAGCCGCCGGGGCGTCGTGATCGGTTCGGGCATCGGCGGCATCCTCACCATCGAGGAGGGCTACCGGAAACTGCTCGAGACCGGTCCCCGCAAGATCAACCCGTTCGTCGTGCCGAAGCTGATGGTCAATGCGTGCGCCGGGAACGTCTCGATTCGCCATCACCTGAAGGGCGCGAACTCCGCGACCGCAACCGCCTGCGCGACCGGCGGCCACGCGATCGGCACCGCCTTCCATCTGATCCAACGAGGTCTCGCCGACGTCATGTTCGCCGGCGGGTCCGAGGCCGCCGTCAGCCCGCTCTGCATTGGTTCCTTCGCCGCGATGAAGGCCCTCTCGACCCGGAACGACGCCCCCGAGAAGGCGTCGCGTCCATTCGACCGCGATCGCGACGGGTTCGTGCTCGCCGAAGGCGCCGCGGTGCTGATCCTCGAGGAACTCGAGCAGGCGAAGCGGCGCGGCGCGACGATCTACGCCGAGGTGCTCGCCTTTGGATCCTCCGGCGACGCGTTCCACATCGCGGCGCCCGACGAGGAGGGCACCGGTGCGAAGCTCGCGATGGCGAGCGCCCTCCGCGAAGCGGAGATCGCCGCCGACCGGATCGACTACATCAACGCCCACGGCACCTCGACCCCCCTCGGCGACGCGGCCGAGGTCAACGCGGTCCGAGCGCTCTTCGGTGACCACGCGAAGCGCCTCGTGATGAGCTCGACCAAGAGCATGACCGGACACTGTCTCGGCGCCGCGGGCGGCATCGAGAGCGTGGCAACGGTCCTGGCGCTGAAGAACGGCGTCATCCCGCCCACGATCAACCTCGACTCGCCGGACGATGGCTTCGACCTCGACTTCGCCGCCAACGTCGCGCAGGAGCGACCGCTCCGCTAC
>JBMSXH010000119.1:0-7007 GCA_049425445.1 Phycisphaerales bacterium
GCCACGCTTCGCATTCGGCGGCTGCCGGCGGCGGCGCGGTCGAGTTCGGTCGCGAGCGAGCGGATCCGGGCGATCTGCGTCGCATCGCCGCGGACGAGCAGGGCCATCCCCGACGCATCGGTTCGGATCGTCGGCGGAGTCGCGGCGCCGGAGTCCTCGAACATCGCCTCGAGGCTCTCCGCGATCGAAGCGGCGTCGCCATTGCGGATCGCGATCACCTCGATCGATGCCGCGGGCGACGTCTCCGCGGCGGCCCGCTGATCGAGTTCCTTCACCATGCGCTCCGCTGCGTCGAGCTCCGACACCGGCCCGGTCAGGATCACCGCGTTGAGGCGGCGATCGGCGACGGCGCGCACCACGTCGACGCCGCGCTGTTGACGGCCTCGAAGCATCTCGACCTGCAGCCAGCCCGGCATGCCTCGCATGTCGATGGCCGGCTCCGGATCGAGCAGATCCTTGACGAGCGGCGCGACCTGCTCGGCCCGTGCGTGGGCGAGGAAGACGGTGCGCACCGTCGCGGAGTCCGAGACCGCCGCATCCATCGGAGCCACGAGGTCGGCGATCTTCTGGAGCTGCGCCGCCGTGCCGCTCGCGACGAGCGTGTTGCTCGAGGGCTCGGCGATCAGGGTCGGACGGCTCGCGGGAGGCTCGCCGCGGAAGGCGTTGTCGAGGGCTTGCCGAAGCGCGGTGGCGACCTCGGCGGCCTTGGCCCGCTCGAGCGAGAAGACCCGCGTGTCGACGGTGCCGCGACCGCGAGGCTGGTCGAGCTGCGCGACGATCTCGACGGCGAAGGGCATCAGCGCCTCGGGCGCGTTGATCGTGATGCGGTTCGCCACCGCATCGGCGGTCGCCTGCGGCTCGGGCACCGGGCGACCGGCGCGAAGCGCCGACTGCAGCGACTCGGGCCAGCGGCTGCGATCGCGAAGCAGCGACTGCAGCGTGCCGGCGATCGCCGAGGCGTCGCCGTGGCCGATCTCGATCGTCGAGAAGCCCGCCACCGGCGCCTCGGGAGTCTCGCCATCGAGTTCCGACAGCAGGGCCTTCGCACGTTCGGTCTCGGCTTCGGTGCCCATCGCGATCACCGCCCCCGCCTGCGGGTCGGCGATGAGCTCGAGGGTCGAGCGCACGCCCGCGGGGCGAGTGGCGTCGAGCACGCGGGTCGCCGACTGCACGAGCCGCGCCGGATCGGCCTTCTCCGGCACGAAGAGCGCATAGCTTCGATCCGCCGACGGATCCGGCACATCGAGACGCTCGATGAGGCTCTTGGCGAGCGCGACGGTCTGCGCGGGTCCGCTCACGAGCAGCGTGTTCGTGCGCGGATCCGCATCGACCCGCACCGGCGGCGTGAGATCGATCTGGCCTCGACTTCGACGCATGCGCTCGATGAGCACCCGCGGATCGCTCTGCTGCTGGTCGGCGAGCACCCGCTGGACGATCGGGGCGATCTGCGTCGCGGTCGCGTACTGGAGCGGGAAGCTCTCCGCATCGACCGCGTCGGTCGAGGGCCGCAGATCGAGCGGCTCGATCAGCTTCTCGACCTCGTCGAGATCCGCGGGCGTGCCGACGAGCATGAGGGCGTTGGCGCCGGGCGCCGCGATCACCCGCACATCGACCGGGCCTCCGGTCGCGGGACTCGTCAAGCCGGGCAGCGCAAGGTTGAGCGACTGCGCGACCTGGCCCGCATCGGCGAAGCTGAGGGCCCGAACGCGTACGGTCGACGTGCCCGCGGCTTCGCCGGAGTCGAGCTGCTCGACGAGCTCCGCGGCGAGTTCGACGATCGGCGTCGGCGCCGCGACGATCAGGGCGTTGGTCTTGCGATCGACGGTGATCTGCAGCAGTTCCTCGGGCCGGCCCGCACTTGCGGGAATCACCTCGCGCATTCGGGCGAGCAGGATCTGCCGCAAGGTGGGCTCGAGGCTGTCGGCGCGGTTCGAGGCGATCCGGAAGATGCGCAGATCGGTCGCCGGGCCGGGCCGTGGGCCGTCGATCTCCGCGATCACCTGCTCGACGCGCTCGAAGATCTCCGGCGGTCCCGAGACGACGAGGCTTCCGGTGTTGGGCTCGATGCCGATCGAGATCGTCCCCGCGCCGCGGGCGTCGGTCTTGTTGCCGAGATGGCCGCCGGAGGAGAGTTCGCGAAGAGTGGTCGCAAGCGCCTCGGGCCTTCCGCGGTTGAGGCGGTAGGTGCGGATCTCGGTCTCGGGCGCCGCCTCCTGGCGATCGAGCTGCTCGACGAGCCGCGCGAAGTCCTCCATGCGGGTCCCGGGCGCATCGACGATGAGGGAGTTGGTCGGGGGATGGGCGCGAACCACGATCTCCCGCGGGAGCTTGAGATCCGGACGCGGGCGCCCGCGCGAGTCGACCGGCACCGGCGGCTCGGGGAACATCTGGTCGATCGTCTTGGCGAGATCGTCCGCGCGGCCGACCTTGAGTTGGAAGATCTTGATCTCCCGGCCCTCGCCGCCGACCCGCCCGGCGTCGTTGATCTCGGAGACGAGCGACTCGATCTCCGCCAGCAACTCCGGCGGCGCGGTCACCGCGAGGGTGTTGCTTCCGATCTGGGCATCGACGACGACCGGCTTCTCGCGGCGCTCGCTCGCCGAGCGGGCCGCATAGCGGTCGTTGAGAAGCTGTGCGATGACGATCGCATCGGCGCTTCGGACCGCCAGCAGTCGAATCGGCGGCAGCTCGCCGCCCTCCGGCACGTCGAGCCGCTGCAGGAACTGCTCCGCGAGGGCGAGCTGCTGCGGCTCGCCCACCACCCACAGGCTGTTGAGGCTGTCGATGGCGGTGATCTGCGGCGGCGCGATCTCCCGCGATGGATCGACCGGCGCCGCCTTCGCGAGCAGATCGGAGAGGGGCGCCACCAGATCCGCGGCCCCCGCCTGCCGAACCGCCAGCATCCGGCCGCTTCGGGCAGGCGCCTCGAGCCGACGCGCGTCCTGCACCGCCCGCTCGAATCCCGCGATCGACTCCGCCCTTCCGACGACGAGCAGCGATCCAGACGTCTCGTCGATCTCGACCTCGGGCGTTCCGAGGCGCACGCGATCGGATTCGGGGACCAGGCGCTCCCAGATCGACATCGCCCGCTCGACGAGCGTCGCCGCGTCGGTGCCCTCGACCTTGATCACCCGCACCTGAAGGTCGCCCGACGCGGGACGATCCAGCGTGCCGACGATCGAACGCACCGTCTCGACCTGCGCGGGCGAGGCGGTCACGACGAGCAGCGAGAGCGCATCGACCGGTTCGACGATCGGGGCGGTGAAGGGCGTTCCATCGCGCGGATCGAGCAGTTGCTTCGCCAAGCGCGAGAACTCCGCAGCCACTCTCGACGGCGTCGCGGTCTCGAGACGGATCTGCAGGACCTCGGGCCGCGGCTGCATCGACTCGCGGGCCTGCGCGAGGCTCGCAAGCCAGCGATCGATCGACCTGGACGAACCCACGAGGCGCACCTGACCGAGCGTCGAGTCGAAGGAGGCTTCGACCATCTCCGGCTCGCCCGGCAGGCGACGGAGTCGATCGATCTCCTCGGCTCGGGCGACGAGCGCCGCGGCTTCGGGTCCGGAGACCGGCGCAAAGCGAACCTCGCGCTGCGTCTGCTTCGCCTGATCGACGAGGACCAGCAGCCCCTTCAGCGACGCGATCTCCGCTTCCGGCCCGGCCGCGAGGATCGAACGACCATCGGGGCCGGGTGCGAGCGAGATGGTCGACTGCTGGCGGGCGGTCAGCAGCGGTCGCAGCGCCGCGATCGCCGCATTCGCGTCGAGATGCTCGACCGGAAGCCGCATGACCGCCCGGGCCGACGCGGGCGACGAACCCCCGTCGCCACCGTCGATCGCGGAGAGCACCGTGATCGCCTCCGCGACCACCTCGGGCGAGCCCGCGATCGCGATGCGTCCCGGCTCGACGAGGTCGATCACCGAGGGTCGCTCGTCGCGCGGCAGGCTCGAGAAGACCTGCTCGATCTTGCGCCTCGCGCCATCGGCGGTCTCGGTTCCGAGTTCGAAGGTCCGCACGACTCGCGGCCCGCCGCCCGCGCGAGGCACGTCGAGCAGCTCGATCGTCTCGCGCACGCGGTCGATCCTGGCGCGGGTGCCGCGGGCGATGATCGAGTTCGTGCGCGGATCGGCGGTCAGGGTCAGTCCGGCGAGTCGATCCTCCTCGAGCTTCACCCGCTGGTTGTTCTGCGGATTGATGACGTACTCGATCACCCGCTCGCCCATCAGCGCCTTGAGGCTCTTGACGAGCTCCTCCGCCTTGGCATGGCGGATCTGGATGTACTCGACGATGTTCTCGACGTCCTCGCGGTCGAGTTCCTCGACGATCCGCTGCAGGCGGCGGACCTGTCCGGCGGTCTCGACGAGGATCACCGCGTTCTGCTGCTTGAGCGGCGTGACCGACCCGTATCCCGCGACGAGGTCCTTGAGCTGATCGGCCACCGACTCGGCGGTCGCGTTGGTCAGCGGCAGGAGCAGGGTGACGATCTGATCGTCGGTGATCGTGTCCGGCAGCGAGCGGGTGTAGGTCGGGATGTTCTCCCGCTTCATGTCCTCGAGCTTCTGCAGATGAAGCCGGTCGGCCTCGACCCGCAGCATCACGCCCTGGGTCTGGAGCAGGATGTTGAGGAGCCGAAGCGCCTCGGGCAGGTCGTAGGCGCGAGGCGAGAGATAGTCGACGGTGCCGGAGGGGACGGCGACCTCCCGAACGATGGGCAACCCGGTCGTGCGGCTGAACCAGTCGAGCACCTGATCCCACGACTGGCTCTTGAAGTTGAACCGGATCTCCGGGGCCTTGGGCGGCTGGATATCCGGACCTTGAGCGGCCGTCGGAGATTCGGTTCCCGGACCTTCGGCGACGGCGTCCTGCGCCGAAGCGGCCTCGCCTTGCCCGATAAGAAACGCCGACGCGACGAAGGAACCGAGGACGCGCGGTCGCAGCAGGCTTCTGAACATCGCTTTCTCGATCCCTTTCATCACCGGGGATTCACGCAGTCCGACGACGTCGCCGCGACTGCTTCTCGGAACTACTGCTTCAGTGGATATCGGTCCACGAGGGTTCCGCCGACGAGCACCGCGAACGATTCGCCGGCGAGCGCAAACTCCGCCCGATCGCCGTCGATCCGCTGCAGTTCCGCGTCGCCGACCTTCCCCGGCGCGGTGAGCGACAGCGTCTCGCCGCTCGACCGATGCCGCAGCCACGCCTCGCGACCGATCGGCCCCTCGACGATGCCGGTCAGGATCCACTCGCCGTAGGGAAACGGCGGCGGCCCCGGCGGCGGAGGTGGAGGGGTCTCGCGCCGCCGATCGCGGGGACGACGCGGCTCGGGTTCCGGCGCCGGCGGCGATGCGAACGGATTCGAGGAGACCAGCATCGCGTAGCGATCGAAGGGCGGTGCCTCGGAGCCTGGGAGTTCCGCATCCTCGGGCAAGGTTCGACCAGGCACGAAGATCGTGGTCAGGCGCAGATCGAGCTTCATCCGGTCGTCGGCGCCAGCCCGATCGAGCCGGAACGCGTCGATGCGCTTGATCCACGGCTCCGCCTCGATGCGATGCGCAAGCCGCAGCAGCGGTTCGAGCGGACCTTGCACGCTCACGCTTGCCGGCAACTCCACGAAGTCGGGCTCGTCGCGAAGCTGCCGCTGCACGCCGGTGCGGCCGAACTCGCTCTTGGCGGGCGTTCCGCGGATCGAAGGAGGCTGCGTCGAGACGACGAGGCTCGACGAGAGGCCCGCCTCCTCGCCAAGTCGATTGAGCCTGGCTCGCAGCGCGCTGTCGGTGCTCTCGAGATCGTTCCCAAGCGTTCGCACCAGAATCCCGCCGAGGTCGGCCTCGATCTGCGGCCGTTCCCGCCGCTGCTTGCGGCCGGTGGCGATCGCGTTCTCGTAGGTCGCGATCCGCTTCGCGATCTCGTTGCTGCGGCCGTCGAGACGACCGGCTCCCCACTGCTGCCCGATCCAGAACGCGCTCGCAGCCACCAGCGCCGCCGGCACGATCCAGTACCGCGACAGTCGCCGAAGCAGGGACGCGATCGACGCGACCGGGCTTCGCGGAGGCTCCTCGACCGGCGTACGGGTCTCGGCGGCGCTCATGACCCCTTCGCTCCGGACGGCTTCGCGGAGGTGGAACGGGCCGCCCCGGCACCCTTGCCGGACTCGGTCTCCTTCGTGGCCGCCTCGCCAGCGGCGACCTCGGTCCTCAACTGGAAGGAGAACGGAATCGGAAGCCGCTTGCCGCCGGCCGCGTCGGCGCCGGTCGAGCGAAGCTGATATCGATCGTCGGCGACGATGAAGTCGCGAAGCGCATCGCCCGAGGCCCGGTCGGTCGACTCCCCCTCGAGGACGATGCGGATCTGCGGATCGACCTCGAACGCGCCGTTCCGACCGTAGCGGATCGTGCCCGCGTCAAGGCTTCCCTGCATGGTGTCGAGCAGCGGCTTGCCGTCGCCATCGCCGACCGACTCGAGCATCGCCTCGACCGCGAGCGCATGATCGAGCCAGCCCGGCTGCACCGATCGCCACGTCTCGAGATGCCCGAGCCGCAGGCGTTCCCGCTTGAGTTCGAGGAACTCGGTGAGGGCCTTGCGGGCATCGCCTTCCAGTTCGCCCGCGCGGGCCTCCGAGGCCGCGAGCGTGCCGCGGCCGACCGTCCATCCGCCGAAGCCGGCGATGACGACCAGCGACACCTGGGCGAGCGCCCGCACGCGGCGACGCTTGGCAAGATCGGGAGGTCGCTTGGGATGGGCCAGATCGAGCCCGCCCCGCGACCTCCTCCGCTCGAGCAGCAGGCCCACGAGCGGCCAGGCGGACGCGACGCCGTCGTCCACCGTTCGAACGTCCGGATGCTGGCGAAGCAATCGGCTCGGGAGCCCGGTCGACGCGGCCAGTTGCGGCGCGGCGAGCCTCGCCGCATCGCTCCCGCCCAGCACCACCGCCGCCACCACCGCTTCGTCGCCCTGCGAGATGCGATAGCTCAGCCAGGTCCGACGCGTCTCGCTCGAGATCGTCTCGG
>JBMSXH010000120.1:0-6945 GCA_049425445.1 Phycisphaerales bacterium
ACGCGATTGACGCCGCGAACCTCGTTGATGATCCGATTGCTGATCGTCGCGAGCACGTCGTAGGGGATCCGTGCCCAGTCGGCGGTCATGAAGTCCTGGGTCTCGACGGCCCGGATCGCCACGACCGAGTCGTAGGTGCGGCCGTCGCCCATCACGCCAACCGAACGCACCGGAAGCAGGACCGCGAAGGCCTGATCGGTGCTGCGGTAGAGGCTGTTGGCGACGATCTCCTCGAGCATGATCTCGTCGCACTCGCGGAGCACCGCGAGGCGCTCGCGAGTCACCTCGCCCAGCACGCGGACCGCCAGGCCCGGGCCGGGGAACGGATGCCGCCAGACCACCTGGCTCGGCAGGCCGAGCACTTCGCCGAGCGCCCGCACCTCGTCCTTGAAGAGTTCCCGCAGCGGCTCGACCAGTTCGAAGCCGAGCTTCTCGGGAAGTCCGCCGACGTTGTGGTGCAGTTTGATGCCCGCCGCGGTACCCGCATGCCCGTGGCCGCTCTCGATCACGTCGGGATAGAGCGTGCCCTGCGCGAGGAACTTCGCGCCACCCACCTGCGTCGCGGCTTCCTGGAAGACGTCGATGAAGCGGTGACCGATGCGGCGTCGCTTCTCCTGCGGGTCGACCACGCCCGCGAGATCTGACAGGAACGCCTCCGACGCGTCCACGACCCGCAGATCGGCGTCGAAGTGGCCGCGGAAGGTGCTCTCCACGAGTTCCCGCTCGTTGGTCCGAAGCAGTCCGTTGTCGACGAAGATGCAGGTCAGCTGCGATCCGATCGCCTTCTGCAGCAGCGCCGCGACCACCGAACTGTCGACGCCGCCGGAGAGCCCGCAGATCACCCGTCCGTCTCCGACCTGCTTCCGGATGCGCTCGCAGGCGATCTCGAGGTAGTCGCTCATTCGCCAGGAGCCCTCGCAGCGGCAGATCGAGTAGAGGAAGTTGCGAAGAAGATCCGCACCGTGCGGCGTGTGCGTCACCTCCGGATGGAACTGCACGCCGTAGAAGGGCTTCGATCGATGTCGCACCGCGGCGTTGGGGCAGGTCTCGGAGGACGCGAGCACCTCGAAGTCCTCGCCGAGCCCGGAGACCTGGTCACCGTGGCTCATCCACACGCTCGTGCGATCGGGCAGGCCGGCGAGCAGCCCGGACGCCTCGCGGATTCGAAGCGCCGTGCGGCCGAACTCGCGGGCCTCGGCGGCCTCCACGCGGCCGCCGAGAAACTGGCAACCCAACTGCATGCCGTAGCAGATCCCCAGGACCGGCACGCCCATGTCGAGGATGCGCGGATCGCATCGCGGCGCCTCGCGTTCGGTCACCGACGAGGGGCCGCCCGAAAGCACGATGCCCTTGGGCGACAACTTCGCGAACTCCTCGATCGGGCGATCCGGCGCGACCAGCAGGCTGTAGACGCCCGCTTCACGGATCCTTCGCGCGATCAGTTGCGCAAACTGGCTTCCGAAGTCGAGGATGAGGACCGTGTCGACGCCGGGAGGTGGCGTCGGAAGCGCGCTTGGCATGCGAGGCTCCGCCAGAAACGACCGAAGCGGCGGAAGGTAGCAGAGCGGGCAGCCTTCGATGTCTGCACGGTTGCAGCCCCCCGCCGTACCGGTACCTTCCGCTCTTCCGCCGACAGCGCGTCTCCGCGATCCTTCGCGACGAACCCGCGGTCGACCCCTGCTCCTTGGGCCCCCGGCAAGGCGACGCGAATGAGGACCTCCGATCGCTTCCTGCTCCTCTCGATGGCGGTCCCGCCTCTCGTGCTCTCGTCCGCACCGCTCGCCGCGGCGCCGCCCGTGATCGCCCCCGATTCGATCTCGGAGATCTGCGATCCGAGCACCGGGCTGCCGATGCCGGCGATTCCCACCATGTTCGATCCGGCGAGCCCTCCGGCCGCCGACATCGAGGCGCTCAGTTGGCTGCTGCTTGGGATCTGCGCCGCGATCTTCGTGGTGGTGCAGGGCGCGCTCGTCCACGCGATCCTCAAGTACCGCGCCGCCCGAGGCGCGGCCCCGGCCGAGGGCGACGCCGAGCCGCGTCAGGTCTACGGCAGCAACCCGGTCGAGCTCGCGTGGACGGTGATCCCGATCGTCATCGTCTTCGTGCTCACGCTCGCGTCGGTGCGGCTCATCCGCGACATCGAGCGCACCTCCCCGCCCGAGGACGCGATGCGGATCGTGGTGATCGGCCACCAGTGGTGGTGGGAGTACCGCTATCCCGACCACGGCATCGTCACCGCGAACGAACTCGTGGTGCCGGCGGGCCGTCCGATCTGGCTCGAACTCCATTCGGCCGACGTCAACCACTCCTGGTGGGTGCCGCAGCTCGCGGGCAAGATGGACTGCATCCCCGGCCATCCCAACAGCCTCTGGTTCGAGGCGGAGAAGCCCGGCGTCTACCTCGGCCAGTGCGCGGAGTACTGCGGCAACCAGCACGCCAACATGCTGCTTCGCGTCGAGGCCCGCGAGACCGACGGCCCGCTCGGCTTCGACGCCTGGGTCGCGAATCAGCAGCAGCCGCCGGTCGACGACGAGTCGACGCGGCGCGGCAAGGAGGTCTTCCTCGCCTTCGCGTGCCAGAGTTGCCACGACATCGCAGGCGTCTCCGACGGCGCCTTCGGCCCGAACCTGACGCATCTCATGAGCCGCGCGACGATCGGCTCCGGCGTCGCCCCGCTCGACCGCGACACGCTTCGCCAATGGGTGAACGACCCGCAATCCCTCAAGCCCGGCTGCAACATGCCGGCGCTCAAGCTCGACGACGCCCAGCTCGACGCGGTCGTCGACTACCTCGCCTCGCTCCGCTGATCCGACTCGGTCCCGACCTCAGGAATCCATCGATGCAGGAACCCGTGGCATGAGCACCCTGAGCACCACGCCCGTGAGGGTCGAGGAGCGCGCAGGTCGCACCGTGCCCCTCGCCACCAGGCTCCACGCCTGGGCGGTGACGGTCGACCACAAGCGCCTCGGGATCATGTACGTGCTGTCGGGGCTCGTCTTCTTCGTGATCGGCGGCATCGAGGCCTCGATCATGCGGGCCCAGCTCGCCAAGCCCGCGAACGACCTCGTCAGCCCGGAGGTCTTCAACCAGCTGTTCACCATGCACGGCACCACCATGGTCTTCCTGGTGGGCATGCCGATCCTGCTGGGGATGGGCAACTACCTCGTGCCCCTCATGATCGGCGCGCGGGACATGGCGTTCCCTCGCCTCAACGCGTTCGGATTCTGGCTCTTCCTCTTCGGAGGCCTGCTCCTCTACTTCAGCTACATCGGAGCGCAGGGGCTCTACGGAACCTCGGTCGCGCCCGACGTCGGCTGGTTCGCGTACGCCCCGCTCACCGATCGCACCTTCAGCCGCGGCAACAGCACCGACTACTGGATCCTCGGGATCATGGTGAGCGGCTTCGGGTCGATCGCGACGGGGCTCAACCTCGTCGTCACGATCCTCTGCATGCGCTGCAAGGGCATGACGCTCATGCGGATGCCCCTGATGGCGTGGATGATGCTGATCGTCGGAGTGCTGGTGCTCACGGCGCTCGGGCCCCTCACCGCGGCGCAGGTGATGCTCCTCTTCGACCGCAATCTCGGGGCGCACTTCTTCGATCCGCAGGAGGGCGGCAGCGCCATCCTCTGGCAGCACTTCTTCTGGTTCTTCGGGCACCCGGAGGTCTACATCCTCATCCTGCCCGCCTTCGGATTCGTGAGCGAGATCATCCCCACCTTCAGCCGCAAGGTGATCTTCGGCTATCCCCTGATGGTCGCGGCGACCGTGGCGATCGGCTTCATCTCGCTGAGCGTCTGGGCCCACCACATGTTCGCGGTGGGCATGGGGCCGGCCCTCAACGCCTTCTTCAGCGCGATGACCTTCATGATCGCCGTGCCCACCGGCATCAAGGTCTTCAACTGGATCGGCACCATGTGGGGCGGACGGATCCGCTTCGCGAGCCCGATGCTCTTCGCGACGGGGTTCGTCGCGATGTTCGTGATCGGGGGGCTCACCGGGATCATGCTCGCGATGGTGCCGTTCGACTGGCAGGTGAGCGACAGCTACTTCGTGGTCGGCCACTTCCACTACGTGCTCTTCGGCGGCACCGTCTTCGCGATCTTCGGCGCCATCCACTACTGGTACCCCAAGGCGTTCGGACGGATGCTGAACGAGACGATCGCGAAGTGGTCCTTCTGGCTCCTCTTCGCCGGGTTCAACCTCACCTTCTTCCCGATGCACATCAGCGGCCTGCTCGGCATGCCGCGCCGCATCTACACCTTCCAGCCCGACCGCGGGCTCGAGTTGTGGAACCTGCTCTCCTCAAGCGGCGTGCCGCTTCAGGCCGCGGGAGTCCTGCTCATCGTGTGGAACCTGCTTCGCTCGCTCCGCAAGGGCGCGATCGCGGGCAACGACCCGTGGGACGCCTGGACCCTCGAGTGGGCGACCACGAGCCCGCCGCCCGAGCACAACTTCGACACGCCCCCCACCGTCGGCAGCCGCCGCCCGCTGTGGGATCTCAAGCACCCGGAGGATCCCGATGGCCGCTACGAATGATGCGACGGCTCCCGCAGTCGCCGCGGAGTGGCGACCACCGCGCGGCAAGGCGGGCGTCGCCTGCCTCATCGCGATGGAGACCTTCTTCTTCGGGACCTTCATCGTCGCCTTCCTCTACTACGTCGGGAAGGACGTGCAGGGACCGACCGGCAAGGACTGCCTCGCCGTCGGCCCCGTCGTGATCTGGTCGATCTGCCTGCTCTCCTCGAGCGCCACCGTCGTCGCGGCGGTGCGAGCGCTCGCCCGTGGAGCGAAGGCCGCGTTCGAGTTCTGGCTCGGCCTGACGCTCCTCCTCGGCGGCGCGTTCGTCTACGGCACCGTGATGGAGTGGCGCGGTCTCATGCTCGACCACGACCTCTTCATCTCGACGAACCTGTTCGGAAGCACCTACTACAGCCTCGTCGGCTTCCACGCCTTCCACGTCGTGCTCGGCCTGACCGCGCTGGGCCTGATCTGGACGCTCTCGAAGCTCGGCCATCTGAAGCCCGCCGACGCCGAGAAGGTCGAGCTGGTGAGCTGGTACTGGCACTTCGTCGACGTGGTGTGGATCTTCGTGTTCACGTCGGTCTATCTGGTCGGCACGGGGATCCTGTCATGAGCGAGCCGAGCGAGATGCCCTACGGCAAGGCCATTCCCAAGCCGACCGCCGGTCCGCTGATCGCCGCGTTCGGCGTGGCGATGCTCTTCGCGGGGCTCGTCACGAACATCGCGGCGAGCGTGGTCGGCGCGGCGGCGCTCCTCGTGGGCGCCGCACGCTGGTTCCGCGACGTGATGCCCGAGGAATCCCTCGAGCCGATCGAGCCGACGGGCGGCCAGACCGAGGTGCTGCCGCCCCCGCTGCCTCCGCGCACCGCGCCGAGCCGACGGCTCGTGCTTCCCGTCGAGATCCATCCCTACCGGGCCGGCATCGTCGGCGGCCTCGCCGGAGGCGTCGCGATGGCGGCGGTCGCGGCCGCGTGGGGCATCGTCGAGCACGGCAGCCTGTGGCTTCCGATCAACCTGCTCGCGGGCGCCGTCAACCCATCGATGGCGAGCCTCGACGAGTCGCAGCTCGCCGCCTTCGACGGCGGATGGATCGCGATCGCCTCGCTGATCCACGTGGTGCTCTCGATCGGCACCGGACTGCTCTTCACCGTCGCCCTGCCGATGATGCCGCGCCGACCGATGCTCTTCGGCATCGTGGTCGCGCCGGTGATCCTCTCGGCGCTCTCGTGGGGAACCATGGGAATCGTCAACCCGGCCCTCGAGGAGTTCATCTCCTGGCCGTGGTTCGTCGGGAGCCAGGTCGCCTTCGGAGGCGTCTGCGGCTTCTTCGTGAATCGATTCGAGAAGGTCTCGACCATGCGCGACCTCGACTTCGTCGAGCGGCTCGGCGTGGAACGCAACGAAGGAGGCGCCTCGTGAGGCGAACCTCCTTCGCGCGGCGAACCCTTCCGGCGGCCGGAGTGCTCGCCGCGATCGCCGCCTGCGGCCGCGGACCGCTTCCGCCGGGCTCCGTCGAGAAGCCGGCGCCCGAGGCGCCCGGCCTCGACACCGCCGAGGGCGTCATGGCGTTCTGGTCCAACAGCTGCGCCGGATGCCATGGCGCCGATGGACGAGAGGGCGCGGCGCGACCGCTGAACGATCCGCTGTGGTGGCGCACCATGCCCGACGCGCAGGTCGTCGAGACCGTCGCGGTGGGCCTCGGCCGGCTCATGCCCGGCTTCTCCTCTCGGGCCAAGGGCGGTCCCTACATCGCCTACGCGAACTTCAGCGACGCGGACATGGCGCTGCTCGTCAAGGGGCTTCGCGCGACGTGGGAGACTCCCGGCGACGCGGCTCCGGCGGGATCCGTCGTGAAGCTCGGCGACGCCGCGCGCGGCGAAGCGGTCTTCGCGAAGTCGTGCGTCTCCTGCCACGCGGACGACTCCCGCGCCTCCGTCACCAACCCGCTGTTCCTCGCCAACATCACCGATCAGGGACTCTGGAGCGCCGTCGTCTTCGGACGCCCCGATCTCGGCAAGCCCGCGTCCGACCTGCCCCCTTCGGAGATCGCGGACGTGGTGGCCTACCTCGCCTCGAAGCGACCGTCGTGGGCTTCCGAAGCGGCGATGAACCCGCCGCTTCCGTCGTCGACGCCCGCCCCAGGAGGAAGCGACTCGTGAGCGACTCGAACGAACCGAAGGCCTCCCTGCCGCAGGCGCCGAACGACGAGGCCGCCAACCCGTGCGCCGGATGCGGCGGCGGCGATCGACGGCAGTTCATGTTCAAGGTGGGGCTCGGGCTCATGGGCGCCGGCGGCGCCGCGGCCGCGGTGCCGGTCGTCTCGGCGATGCTCGGCCCTGGACTGCGCCAGTACCCCGAACAGTGGGTCGACCTCGGCCCGGTCTCGCTCTATCCGCCGGGCGAGACCCGCTTCGCGACCTT
>JBMSXH010000121.1:0-6943 GCA_049425445.1 Phycisphaerales bacterium
CGTTCTTCAACGGCTACCGTCCGCAGTTCTACTTCCGGACGACTGACGTGACCGGCGTGGTCACGCTCAAGGCCGGTGTGGATCTCCTTTCTCCTCTTCTACCCCCGCCTCTCATCGATCCACGCCTGCTGGATCGCCTCGAGGATTCGCTCGTTCGCGGGATGGCCCGGCTGCTCGGCGAACCCGGGCAAGGCGGTCACCAGCGCCTTGAGCCTCGGGAAGGAGACCGTCAGCGGATCGATCTCGGGATGGCGATCGGCGAGCTCCTCGCCGAGGCGCTGCACGTCGAGCCAGTGGAAGGTCTCGCCCATCGCCGCCGCCTCCGGATCAGCGGCTCTCGTCGGCGAGCTGCTGCTTGGCCTGCTGGTGGCAGCGATCGAGTTCGGCCCGCAGCGCGGTCTCGTCGATCGCCACGCCGGCCTTCTTGAAGTCGCCGAGGACCTTCGCGATCACGTCGTCGTCGCCGGGCTTCTCGAGATCGCTGAGGACCACCGCCGCGGCGTAGTCCATCGCCGCCTCGCCGGCGATCCCGAGCTTCTCGGCGGCCCACATGCCGAGAATCCGATCCCGTCGCGCGTTCACCTTGAACTGCAGCTCGGAGTCGTGGGAAAGCTTGGCCTCGAACCCCTTGAGTCGATCGTCGAATCCGCTCATCGCGAGAAGCCTCCTGTCGGTTGGAAGGGCAGGGACGATACCCCGGAAGCGACGAGGCTGGGCGTCGGAAGAAACCTCACCTCTCGACGGCGAGCGCCAGGCCGACCTTGATGTCGAGCACGAGACCCTCGCGGCCGCGTTCCTCCAGCCAGCGGCGAAGGTTCGGTCGCGGGACCGCGTGCACCACGATCCGCTCGCTGCCGACGCCGCCGCCCGCGGCGACCTTCCGCAGGCCTCGCGCGACGACCAGGGTGACCATCTCGTCGGTCAGCCCGGCGGAGGCGGCGCCTCGCCACAGCGGCTCGAACGAGTCGGCGACATGGCCGGTCTCTTCCAGCAGTTCCCGGGAGGCGGCGGACTCGATGGTGTCGATCGCGCCGGTGTCCGGCTCGTCGCCCACGAGCCCCGCCGGCAGTTCGATGGTGCGGCCACCGACCGCAGGCCGATCCTGCTCGACGAGCAGCAGCCGATCGTCCGCGGTCCACGCGACGATGCCGACCACTTCGCGTGTCGACCGTCGGCTGACGAACTCCCAGCCGCCCCGATCGAGCAGGGCGAGGAACCGTCCTTGGCCGAGGATGCGGTCGGGAGGGGTGGTCATGCTCTCCTGCATCGGTGTTTCGACGCGGATCGCTCGCGGGATCGGACCTCCGCGAGGCTGAACCTCGGCGTCCGCGGCGGTGAATGGACCTCGTTGGCGTCCGCGGAGGGGTATCGTCTCCGCTTCCGCCGAGCCAGCCGTTGCCCGATCGATCCGCCGCCAACGACACCTCCCAACCGCCGCCGCGAGCGACCTCGCGAGTCGGGCTGCTGTGGCGACTGCTCGAAGGCGAGCGCGGCCGCTATCTCGCGGCGATCGGCTGCACGCTCGCCGCCGCGGTCTTCGGCTACGGAACGCCGCTGGCCGTGCAGGCGCTCCTCGACGGCGTGCTGGCGCCGGACGAGGCCGAACGGGCGGGCGAGATCGCGCCGGCCGCCGCGGCGGTGCTCGAACTTCTCGGGGGACGAGGCTTCGTTGCCGAGAACCTGTGGGTGATCGGGCTCTTCGTCGCGGGCACCGCCGGTCTTGCCGGCATCTGCCTGTTCGGACGGGCCGCCCTCTCGGCCACCGCGTGCCAGCGAGCGGTCCGTCGGCTGCGCGAGCGGCTCCATGCCCATCTGCAACGCCTTCCGAGCGGCTTCTTCCGCCGCAGCGAGTCGGGCGATCTGCTGCAGCGGCTCACCTCCGACGTCGAGACGGTGCAGAACTTCCTCGCGTCGCAGGTGGTCGAGATGGGGCGCTCGATCGCGCTCCTGATCGCGGCGCTGCCGCTCATGCTCGCCACGAACGTGGCGATGACCGGCCTGTCGCTCGTGCTGATGCCGTTCGTGCTCGCCTTCGCGATCCTCTACTTCCGGCGGATCCGCCGGACCTTCCTCCTGAAGGACGAGGCGGAAGGCCGGCTCACCGCGCGGGCGCAGGAGAACCTCACCGGCATCCGCGTGGTGCGATCGTTCAATCGCGGCGATCACGAGCGAGCACGCTTTCGGGCGGTGAACGACGAGCATCGCGCCCTCGACCAGCGGCTCTTCGGTCACTTCGCGATCTTCTGGTCGCTGTCGGACCTGATGTGCCTTGCGCAGATGGCGATCGTGCTCGTCGCCGGCCTGCGTGGCGTGACGCAGTCGACGCTCTCGGTCGGCGACTTCGCGTTCTTCCTCGTCGCGGTCAACACCTGGCTCTGGCCGATGCGCATGCTCGGCCGGATCCTCGCCGATCTCGGCAAGGCGACCGTCGCGATGGATCGCCTGCAGGAGATCCTCGACGAACCCGAGGAGATGGAGCCGGCCGGGGCCACGACGCCGGCCGCGGCCCCACGATCGGCGTCCCCGCGAATCGTCTTCGATCGGGTGACCTTCCGGCACACGCCCGACTCGACGCCCGCCCTCGACGGCGTCTCCTTCACGGTGGAGCCGGGAGAGACGGTGGCGCTCCTCGGAGCGAGCGGCAGCGGCAAGAGCACCCTGATCGATCTGCTGCTTCGCCTCGACGATCCGCAGGGGGGACGAATCGAACTCGACGGCGTCGACATCGCCGCGCGGCCACGGGCCGAGACGCGGCGCCGGGTCGCGAGCGTGCTGCAGCAGCCCTTTCTCTACTCGCGATCGATTCGCGACAACGTGGCGATGGCGCAGGGCGCGTCGACGGAGGAGTCCGACATCGCCAGCGCCGCGAGCGTCGCGGCGATCGACGAGACGATCCGGGCGTTTCCGGAGGGCTATGCGACCGCGATCGGCGAGCGGGGGATCAGCCTGTCGGGCGGGCAGCGCCAGCGTCTCGCGATCGCGCGGGCGGTGCTTCGCGATGCGGAGATCCTCGTGCTCGACGACGCGCTCAGCGCCGTCGACACCGAGACCGAGCGCCGCATCCTCGAGGCGATCGAGTCTCGTCATGGCCGCCGCACCACGATCGTCATCGCCCACCGGCTCTCGACCCTCGCGGTCGCCGACCGCATCGTGGTGCTCGACCGAGGGCGCGTGGGCGACGTCGGCACGCCGGATGAACTGCGGCGGCGAAGCGGGCTCTACGCGCGGCTCTGGGAGATCCAGGGCGAGGTCGAGCGCGAGGCGCTGGCCGGGCTCGAGGGAGGCGCTGCGTCGTGAGCCTCGTCGACGACTTCGATGCGCCCTTGCCGGCCCGCCTCGACTGGCGGCTGTGGCGCCGGTACCTCGCACGGGCGCTCGCCCTCCGCGGTCCGGTCGCCGGGGTGATGGCGGGCGGCCTGGGCCTCGCCCTGGTCGAGAGCGTTCGCCCGCTGCTCGTCGCGGCGATGATCGACGAGGCGGACTCGCACGGATGGACCGAGCACCTCACCATGCTCTTCGCCGGGTGGGTCGGTCTCGCGGTGCTCTTCTCGCTGACGGTCTGGCTCTTCATCGCCGCGGCCGGGCGGCTTGGATCGCGGCTGGCGTTCAATCTGCGCGAGGACGCCTTCGCCAAGCTGCAGCGCCTGCCGTTCGCCTACTTCGATCAGCGTCCGGTCGGCTGGCTGCTCTCGCGACTCACCTCCGACTGCGGTCGCGTGAGCGGCATGGCGCCGTGGGTGATCCTCGATCTGGGATGGGCGACGCTCCTCATGGGCGCGTCGGCGGCGGCGATGCTCTGGCTCGACGCGACGCTCGCGCTCATGGTGCTCGCGATCGTGCCGGCCCTGGCGATCGTGAGCCGCTTCTTCACCCGTCGCATGGTCGAGAGTTCGCGTCGGGTGCGCCGCACCAACTCGATGATGACCGCCTTCCTCAACGAGGCGATCGCGGGAATCCGAACCACCAAGACGCTCGCCCGCGAGCCCGCGGCGCAGGCGGAGTACGCGGCGATGGCCGAGGACATGCAGTCCTGGAGCGTGCGCAACGCGAAGCAGGGCGCGCTCTACACGCCGCTGCTCTCGACGATCGGGGCGATCGGCGCGGCGGTGGCGCTCTGGCTCGGCGGGGAGGCGGTGCGCCGCGAGGGACTCTCGCTCGGCGAACTCGTCGCCTTCTGCCAGTACGCGCTCCTCTTCGTCTTCCCGGTGCAGGACCTCGCGCAGCGGTTCGCGGATCTCCTGTCGGCGCAGTCGGCGGCGGAGCGGATCGAGAGCCTGCTCGACGCGTCGGTCGAGATCGAGGATTCGCCGGAAGTGCTCGCCCGAATCGAAGCGCAGCGGCGAACACCGGCGGTCGGCGTCGCGGAGGATGGCGGAACGCTTCGGCTCTCGAGGCTCGATCTCCGTGGGGTCTTCTTCCGCTACGCCGAGCGTCGGACCTCGACGAGCGACGAGTCGGCTCCGCCCGACGGTGCACGCCCCGATGGCGACGCGCGACCCTGGACGATCGAGGGCGTCGATCTCGCGATCGAACCCGGCCAGAGCATCGCCCTCGTCGGGCCGACCGGCGGCGGGAAGACCACGCTCGCGAGCCTGATCGCCCGCTTCTACGAGCCCCAGCAGGGGCGGATCCTCGCCGACGGCGTCGACCTTCGAGAACGCTCGCTCTCCTGGATCGCGTCGCAGCTCGGCGTGGTGCAGCAGGCTCCCTGGCTCTTCAACGACTCGATTCGGGCGAACGTCCGGTTCGGGCGCCTCGACGCGAGCGACGACTCGATCGGCGCGGCGCTTCGCACCGCCGGCGCCGCGTTCATCGATCGCCTGCCCGGCGGCCTCGACTTCGTGGTCGGCGAGGGTGGCGATCGGCTCTCGCACGGTCAGCGCCAGCTCGTCTCGCTCGCGCGGGCGATCCTCGCCGATCCGGCG
Source organism: Phycisphaerales bacterium (assembly GCA_049425445.1). Lineage (GTDB taxonomy): Bacteria > Planctomycetota > Phycisphaerae > Phycisphaerales > SM1A02 > VGXO01. The sequence goes on from JBMSXH010000121.1 coordinate 4,926, forward strand.
GTGCTCGTCCTCGACGAAGCGACGAGCAGCGTCGACACCGAGACGGAGCGGGCGATCCAGGGGGCGATCGATCGGCTGCTCGCGGGCCGCATCTCGATCGTGATCGCCCACCGGCTCTCGACCATTCGTCGGGTCGACCGGATCCTGTTCGTGGAGCGGGGGCGGATCGTCGAAGACGGTTCGCACGATCGGCTCATGGCGATCCGCGACGGCCGATACCGCAGGCTCTACCTGCGACAGTTCGCCGAAGAGCGGGAGGCGAGCGCGCTGCGCGGATGAGACTCGTGGCCTTCGCCGCGAGGCCGATTCCCCAAGTCGCCGGATCCGGAGATGCCCCGACGCGCGCGACCGGTGCGAGACGCGTCACCGCTACGATCCCGGCGACACCATGTCCCGCTCGTCCACGATGCCACGGTTGGCGCCGGAGACCCATCCCGACGGGCCGGTGGGCGAGTACCTCCGAGCCCTTCGTCGCAGCCGCTATCGCGGCAGCATCCGGACCGATCTCGGGGCGAGGCTCGTTCGAGCCAGCGACAACTCGATCTACGAGCAGTTGCCCAAGGCCGTGCTCGAGCCTCGCGACGAGTGCGACGTGGTCGCCGCCATGCGCCTGCTCGGCGACCCGCGGTTCGCGTCGGTGGCGATGGCGCCACGCGGGGGCGGCACCGGCACGGATGGCAGCGCCCTCGTCGACGGCATCGTGATCGATCTGGCCCGAGGCCTCGATCGGATCGTCGAGATCGACGTGACCCGGCGGTTCGTCCGGGTCCAGCCGGGCGTGGTGCTCGCGCAACTCAACGCGGCGCTCGCGCCGCTCGGCTTCCGATTCGGACCGACGGTGAGCCCGCATGATCGCGCGACCCTCGGGGGCATGATCGCCACCGACGCGGCGGGCAAGGGATCGCGGCTGCACGGCAAGACCTCCGATCACGTGCGGCGGCTGCGGACGGTGCTTCCGGGTGGCGAGGTTCTCGAGGCTCGACGCCTCGAACGCGAGGAGTCCGACGCGACGATCGCGGCGGGCGGACGCGAGGCGAGGCTGCTCGCCGCGGTCCGCGACGCGCTCGATCGCGACGAGGTGACCACGGCGCTCGAGGAGCGCTGGCCGGTGCTCGCGCGACCGCTCGCGGGCTACACCTTGCCCAAGGCGTTCGATCGGGCGACCGGCGCGATCGATCTGGCGGCGCTCGTCTGCGGGGCGGAGGGCACCCTCGGCATCGTGGTCGAGGCGGAACTGGCGATCGTGCCGCTCGCGAAGCACCGGCGGATGGTCTTCGTGGGCTATCGATCCTTCGACGAGGCGGTGGCGGCGGCGGCACCGCTTGGCGCGTTCATTCCCTCGGCGATCGAGACGATGGACGAGACCGTCCTCGCGCTCGCGCGAACCGACGAGGCGTGGCAAGGCCTCGACGAGACGCTCGGCGAGATCGGCGCGCTCGGCGCCGTGAACCTCGTCGAGTTCGAAGGCGACGATCCATCCTCGCTCGCCTCGAAGGCCGCCGCGATGGCCGAGGCCGCGAACGGATCCGGCGCCGCGACGGTGCAGGTGATCGAGCACGAGCCGGCGCGACGCGCGTTGTGGGAGGTCCGCGAGCGCGCGGTCGGCCTCCTCGGCAACATGCCGGGCGATCGGCAGCCGGTCGCGTTCGTCGAGGACTGCGCGGTGCCGCCGGAGCGCCTCCCCGAGTTCGTGCGGGAGTTCCGGGCGATCCTCGATCGGCATGGTCTTGCGAGCGGCATGTACGGCCACGTCGACGCGGGGTGCCTGCATGTGCGGCCGGCGCTCGATCTTCGCGACGAGGCCGACGAGCGTCTGGTGCGGGAGATCGCCGACGAGGTGGCCGCGCTGACCCACCGGCTTGGCGGCGTCCTCTGGGGCGAGCACGGCAAGGGATTTCGAAGCCGCTTCAACGAAGGCTTCTTCGGACCGGTGCTCATGCAGGCGTTCACGCGGATCAAGACCGCCTTCGATCCGCGCAACCAGATGAACCCCGGCAAGATCGCGGTGCCGGAGGGGG
>JBMSXH010000122.1:0-6941 GCA_049425445.1 Phycisphaerales bacterium
CCGGCACGGCGGTCCCCGGCGGCGGCGGGCTGCTCGCGCTGGCGATCGGCGCGGCAGGGCTGCGAGCTCGGCGACGGAGCCGCTGAGCGAAGGCGCCGCGTCACGACATCCACCATCGTCCGGCCGAATCAGGCCGGGCCACGGCACACCACCGCGGCTCCCGCCGCTTCCGTTCATTCGGGGGGGCGGCGTTGTGGTGTTGGAGGGCGTGCGTGGGCTGCAGTCCGCTTCGGCTAGTCTGCCGCCTCCGATGAAGCCACCGAACTTCTCTCTCGCCGGCAAGGTCGCCCTCGTCACCGGATCGACCCGTGGGCTCGGCAAGGCGATGGCCTTCGCCTTGGGATCCGCCGGCGCGAAGGTCGCCTTCAACTACGCCAACGACCATGCGTGGGCCGAACGCACCTTCGCGGAGTACCGCGCCGAGGGCTTCGAAGGCGGGCTCTTCCGAGGCAGCGTGATCGACGAGGCCGAGGTGGACGCGATGGCCGCGTCGATCGCGAGCGAACTCGGGCCGGTCGACATCCTCGTCCTCAACGCGACGCCCGCGCAGCCGCTCAAGCCGATCGAGGAGTACGACTGGTCCTTCTATCAGTCGATGCTCGACTTCTTCGTGAAGAGCCCGTACTTGCTGACCCGCGCGGTGCTGCCGCACATGAAGGCGCAGCGCTGGGGCCGGATCGTGAACATCACGAGCGAGGTCTTCAATCGCGGCGTGGCCCCGTTCTCGGCCTACGTCGCCGCGAAGGGTGCCCAGGTCGGCTGGTCGCGCTCGATGGCCAACGAACTCGCGCCCTGGCACATCACCGTCAACATGATCGCGCCGGGCTGGATCCCGGTCGAGCGCCACGAGCACGATCCGCAGCATGCAAAGGACGCCTATCGCAGCCTGATCCCGATGGATCGATGGGGCATTCCCGAGGATGTCGGCGGCGCGATCGTCTTTCTCGCGAGCGACGCGGCTTCGTTCGTCACCGGCCAGGACATCCACGTCAACGGCGGCATGACCGTCGTGTGAACCGCCGCGCGGCGACGCGCCGCGCGCCAGGAGACTCTCCCGTGCGACACGCCTTCCGTTCGATCGCCGTCGCGGCTGCGCTCGTCGCGGCCGCCTCGCCCGCCCTCGCGCAGAGCCGCGATGCCCTGATCGCCCGGCAGAAGAAGGCGATCGAGTCGATGAAGGCCTCGCCCAAGGATCCGCCGAAGATCGCCTTCGTGAGCAACGGCGTCGCCTTCTTCTGGGTGCTCGCCAAGGCCGGTGCCGAGGCGGCGGCGAAGGACACCGGCGCCGTCGTCAGCGTCCACATGCCGCCCAACGGAATCGGCGACCAGAAGCGCATGCTCGAAGACCTGGTCACCCGCGGCATCGACGGCATCGCGGTGAGCCCGATCGATCCGGCGAACCAGTCGGACACGCTGAACGCCGTCGCGCGGCGGGCGCTCCTCATCACCCACGACAGCGACGCGCCCGAGAGCGCGAGGCTCTGCTACATCGGCGTCGACAACTACGAGGCGGGCCGCATGTGCGGCCGCCTCCTCAAGGAGACGCTTCCCGACGGCGGCGAGGTCGCGATCTTCGTGGGCCGTCTCGAGCAGGACAACGCGCGAAGGCGACGGCAGGGCCTGATCGACGAGCTCCTCGGGCGCGAGCCGGACCCCAATCGCTTCGACCCGCCGGGCGCCTCGATCTCCGGCAGCGGCTTCACCGTCGTCGGCACCTACACCGATCAGTTCGATCGCGCGAAGGCGAAGGCCAACGTCGAGGACGTGCTCGCGCGCTATCCGGGCCTCGACGGCATGGTGGGACTCTTCGAATACAACCCGCCGCTGATGCTGGAGGCCCTCGAGCGCTCGGGCAAGGCGGGCAAGGTGAAGGTCGTCGCCTTCGACGAGGCGCCGCAGACCCTCGAAGGCATCCGCAAGGGCACCGTCCACGGCACCGTGGTGCAGGATCCGTTCATGTATGGATACGCCTCCGTCGAGCTGCTGAATGCGCTGTGCAAGGGCGACGCGTCGAAGCTTCCCGCAAGCGGCGTGATGCCCGTGCCCGCGAAGGCGATCAAGCAGGCGAACCTTGCGGCGTTCGAGGCCGAGATGAAGGCCCGTGCGGCGTCGGCCGAGCAGGGCGGCTGAACGCGCCATGGCCGCCGCCGACCCGTCCTCGCCGCGCCCGTTGATCGAGGCCCGCGGTCTCACCAAGCGGTTCGGCGGGGTGGTCGCGCTCGATCGCGTCGACAGCGTGGTCCGCGCGGGCGAGGTGCTCGCGGTGGTCGGCGAGAACGGTGCCGGCAAGAGCACGCTCATGAAGATCCTCGCGGGCGTGCACGAGCCCGACGGAGGTTCGCTCGCGATCGATGGCGAGGCGGTGCGCTTCCGCTCGGTGCGAGACGCGCAGCGGCGAGGCATCGCCCTCGTGCATCAAGAACTGAACCTCGCGGAGAACCTCGACGTCGCGGCGAACATCGTGCTCGGTCGAGAGCCGAGAAGGCTTGGGGTGCTCGATCGGCCGGCCGCGACGCGAATCGCCATGGACGCGCTTGCCAAGGTCGGGCTCGCGATCGCGCCGCACACGCCGGTCGCCTCGCTTGGCGTCGGTGCGCGGCAGCTGGTCGAGATCGCCAAGGCGCTCTCGGTCGAGGCGCGGGTGCTCATCCTCGACGAGCCGACCGCGAGCCTCTCGAAGGCCGAGACCGATCGGCTGCTGGCGCTGCTTTCGGATCTTCGCGCACGCGGCACGGCGATCGTCCTCATCAGCCACCGCCTCGACGAGGTGCTGCGGATCGCCGACCGCATCGTGGTCCTTCGCGACGGGACCCTTCGCGGAGCGCTGTCGCGGGCCGAGGCCACGCGCGACGCGATCGTCTCGCTGATGGTCGGGCGGAGCGTGGAGGCCGTCGAGCGCCGCGCGTCGGCGCCGGGCGATCCGTTGCTGTCGCTGCGGGGCGTGCGCACCGAGGCGCATCCGGCGGTCGCGGTCGATCTCGAGGTGCGATCAGGCGAGGTGGTGGGCATCGCGGGCCTCGTCGGCAGCGGCCGGACCGAACTGCTCGAGACGATCTTCGGCGTGCGTCGAGCGATCTCGGGCGAGGTCCATCTCGCGGGACGGACGCTTCCCAGGGGAAGTCCGCGGGCGGCGGCGCGTCGAGGCGTGGCGCTTGTGCCGGAGGATCGGGCGCACCACGGGCTCTTCCTGCCCGATCCGGTCCGCCGCAACTTCTCGATCGCGACGCTGGCGAGGCTTGCGAGGTTCGGCATCGTGTCGGGCGTGGGCGAACGATCGCTGGCCGATCGCCTCGCGCGAGACCTGCAACTGCGGCCGCCCGATCACGCTCGCGCCGCGGGCACGCTCTCGGGCGGCAATCAGCAGAAGGTCGTGCTTGGCCGCTGGATCGCCACGCAGCCCAAGGTGCTGCTCCTCGACGAGCCGACGCGCGGCGTCGATGTGGGCGCCCGAGCGGAGATCCATGCGATCGTGCGTCGACTGGCCGCCGAGGGCGCGGCGGTCCTCTTTGCAAGCAGCGAGCTCGACGAGGTGCTGGCGCTCTCCGATCGCATCGTGTGCCTGCGCGAGGGCGAAATCACCGGAGTGATCGACGCAGGCGACGCGACCGAGGAGTCGGTCATGCGGCTCATGACCGCGGAGCGGGCCGCATGAAGAAGGCGATCGGCATCCTGGTCCTCATGCTGGCGATCGCGGCGTTCACCGCCTTCTCGACCGAGGGATTCCTCTCCGCCTACAACCTCGAGAACCTCTGCCGCCGCACCGCCCTCTTCGGCATCCTCGCGATCGGCGCGGGCATCGTGATCATGGCCGGCGGCATCGACCTCTCGACCGGCTCGGTGGTGTGCCTCGCGGGTTGTCTGCTGCCATGGCTGCTCGTCTCGCAGGAGTGGTCGGTGCCCGCGGCGGTGGCCGCGGTGATCGGCGCGGGGATCGCGATCGGCCTCTTCCACGGCGTGCTCGTCTCGTGGGGACGGCTGCAGCCGTTTCTCGTGACGCTGTGCGGGCTGCTCTTCTACCGGGGCCTCGCCCGCGGCTTCACCGAGGACCAGACCCAGGGATTCCAGAACGGCTTCGAGGAACTGCGTTCGCTCGCGACCGGCCGCATTCCGGTGCCGGGTCTCACCGATCTCGAGGCGTTCGAGGGGCCGAGCGCCTTCGCGATTCCGGCGCCGGTGGTGAGCCTGATCGCGATCGCGCTGCTCGCAGCGTTCCTGCTTCGCTTCACGGTGTGGGGCCGTTGGCTGCTCGCCTCGGGTCGAAATGCGCAGGCGGCGGCCTACAGCGGGATCCCGGTCAAGTGGGTGACCCTGTCGGCGTTCGTGCTCGGATCGACGCTCTCGTCCTACGGCGGCATGCTCTTCGTGCTCGACATCGGCAGCGCCCAGCCGGCGGACTTCGGCAACTTCTACGAGCTCTATGCGATCGCCGCGGCGGTGCTCGGGGGCTGCAGCCTGCGTGGCGGCGAGGGAAGCGTCGTGGGAATCGTGGTCGGCGCAGCGCTCATGCAGGTCCTCCGCAACGCGATCACCCTCGTCGAGTGGATTCCCGACAATCTCGAGTACGCGGTGATCGGCGCGGTGATCCTGGTGGGCGTCCTTGCCGATGAATTGGTCCGTCGACTGGCCCGACGTCGTCCGCGTTCCGCGGTCTCGGCGGCAGGCATTCCCGGACCCTCATCGAGCCACGCGTGACCGCCGCACCCGATCCCACCCGAGACGAGCTCCCCGGAATCAGGCGTCGCCTCGACGAGGCCGATCGAGCCATCCTCGAGGCGCTTCGGATCCGGATCGAAGCGGCCCGCCGCATCGGCGAGATCAAGCGGCAGGATGGCAGCGGCATTCGCGACGCCTCGCGCGAACTCGAGGTGCACGCCCGCTGGGCGTCCGCCGCCGACGAGTTGGCGCTCAACTCCCATGCGGCCGGCCGCGTGCTCCGCGAGATCCTCGAGTGGTCGCGGCGGGAGCAGGAGGTCCACTGGCGCGACTCGGGCGGACGCGAAGCGGTGGTCGCCTACCAGGGTGCCTCGGGCGCGCACGGCGCCCTCGCGGCGCGGCGGCTCATGTCGATCCGCGGCGAGTCGGCGCGGACCATGGGCACGCGTTCCTTCGACGGCGCGTTGGCGGCGCTTCGCAATGGCGAGGCCGACTACGCGCTGGTTCCGATCGAGAACTCGATCGTGGGGGCCGTCGATGCGGTGGACGGGCTGCTGCTCGAGGAGGGCATCCACATCGTCGACGAGGAGCCGTGGCTCGTACGCCATGTGATCGCCGCGGTTCCGGGCGCGACGCTCGAGGGGATCGAGCGGGTCTTCTCGCACCCGGTCGCGCTTCGGCAGTGCCGCCGCACCGTGGTCGAGTCGCTTGGCCTCGAGGCGGAGGAGGTCTGGGACACCGCCGGCGCCGCCGACGCGGTGGCGACCTCCCGCAACCCGCGTCATGCAGCGATCTGCTCCGCCGAGGCGGCCGCGGAGCGAGGACTCGTGATCCTCCGGGACGACGCGTCGGACCATCCCGAGAACACCACCCGGTTCCTGCTGCTCGCCCGCGAGCCGCAGCCGGTTCCGCCGGGCATCGCGGTCCGCACCACGCTCCGGCTTGTCGCGAACCATCAGCCCGGCTCGCTCGCCCGCTGTCTCGGCGCGTTCGCCGCGGAGGGGGTCAATCTCACTCGGCTGTCGAGCCGGGTGCTTCCGAACCGGCCGGGGCAGCACGCGTTCATCATCGATCTCGAGGGCCGCGCCGACGACGATGCGGTCGCGCGTGCGATCGCGGGAGTCAGGCCGCATGCCCGTCAGGTGTCGGTGATCGGAAGCTACCCCGATCGGACCAGGCCGCTCGCGGAGTCCGTGCCGCGGATCGAGTCGGTCGCGGTTTCGGTCGTGGACGCCGCGTGCCCTGTGCCAGCGCGAGCGTCGTCGTCGCTGCCGCTTGCTTCAAGCGGGCGACGCTCCGAGACGCCCACCGAGATCGCGGGCGTTCCGATCGGAGGCGGTCGATTCGTGCTGATCGCCGGTCCCTGCGCGGTCGAGAGCGCCGAGCAGATCGAGGATTCGGCGGTGATGGTGCGAAGAGCCGGGGCGGCGCTGCTTCGCGGCGGCGCGTTCAAGCCCCGGACCTCGACCTACGCCTTCCAGGGACTGGGCATGGACGGCGTCGACCTGCTCGTCGCCGCCGGACGTCGGCACGGCCTTCCGGTGGTGACCGAGGTCCTGCAGGCCCGCGACGTCGAGGCGATCGCCGAGCGCGCGGATGTTCTTCAGGTCGGCGCGAGGAACATGCAGAACTTCGAGCTGCTGCGTCGGCTCGGCCGCTGCGACCGTCCGATCCTCCTCAAGCGGGGGATGAGCGCGACGATCGACGAGTGGCTGCATGCCGCGGAGTACATCCTCGCCGGCGGCAACCAGCAGGTGGTGCTCTGCGAGCGGGGGATCCGGACCTTCGAGACCTCGACCCGGGCCACGCTCGATCTCGCGGCGGTGCCGGTCCTGCGCGAGCGGACCCATCTGCCGATCATCGTGGATCCCTCCCACGCCGCAGGTCGACGCGAACTCGTCGTGCCGCTGGCCCTCGCGGCGGTCGCCGCCGGAGCCGACGGCCTGATCGTCGAGTGCCACCCTCGGCCCGAGGAGGCCCGCTGCGATCGGGAGCAGGCCATCGACGAGGCGGACCTGCAGCGACTGGTCGCGGGAATCGCGCCGCTGCTCGCGGCGCAGGGACGATCCTCGTCGTAGGCGCGGACTGGCGTGAATCCCACAATGTGCGGACGATGATTCGTCCGAAGTCCCTCGTTCCCCAGGAGCCCGACATGCCGTTGGCACCTCGACACCGCACGACCGCTCTCGCCGGCATCGCCTTGGCCTCGCTCCTCGCCTCGATCACGGCGGCGCAGCAGCCGCCGACCAAGACTCCAGACGGACCGCAGAAGGCGCCGCCCGTCACGC
>JBMSXH010000123.1:0-6891 GCA_049425445.1 Phycisphaerales bacterium
CCGATCTGAACGTCGACGGCATTCCCGACCTGGTCATGCAGGACACCTCGACCAGGGCCGTGTCCGCTCGACTGCTCGACGTCGGCGGCTCGATCGCCGTCAGCAACCCGATCGTCACCTCGCCGGCCAGTTGGAGAATCGGCGCCGTCGGGCCGTTCGACACCTCGACCGGCTTCGAGAGCATCGTGCTCCAGAACACCGTGGATCGCCGAGTGGTCGCCTGGCTGCTGGGCGGCGTCGATGGCACGTCCTATGTGAACTGGACTCCGCTGACCCGGAACGGCGGCGACCTCCTCGCCTCGCCGGGCTGGGCCATTCAGGGCTCCGCCGACTTCGACGGCGACGGCGATGCGGACCTGCTCGTTCGCAACGAGTCCACCGGCCGGCTCGTGATCTGGGAGATGAACGGTCTCGAGTACGTCGACTACCACTTCGTGTACTCCGCCAACACGCCGCTGGTCTGGCGGGTCGCGGGCGTGTTCGCTCGTGATGGCGAGTCGGCCATCGTGCTGCAGAACCAGTCCAACGGTCAGGTGATCCGATGGAATCTGATCGGATTCAACTACGACTCGTGGGACCCCTTCACCCGCGCCGACACGGGCGCCCCCCTCGTCGCGCCCTCCGGTTGGAAGGTGGTCGGGGTCCGGGCATTCCCCGGCGACAATGCTCCCTCCATGATCGTTCAGGCCGATACCGGCCCGATCATCCGGTGGAAGTTCGATGCGGCGCTCGAGTACATCGATTGGGCCGCGATCGATCTGACCAACCCCGCGAGCGTCCGCGTGCGGCCCCACTGAGCCGCCGCAACACCTCAAGAACCCTCGACAGGCCGCGCTCGACGCGGCCTGTCGTGTTCTTGGGCCATCGCTCAGCCACGCTCCCCCACCGCGGCCAGCGACGTGCCCGCGGGCCACCAAGGGAACCGGTTCTCGAGCGTGGTCCACGAGCCGAGCGCGGTGTCCATCCATCGGGGCACCGACGGAAACTCGTCCTGCGATGCGGAGATTCCCGCGACGCCGCGGAGCCAGGCTGGCGCCAGCATCGAGAAGAAGAGCGACCGAACCTGCCGCACCTTCCATCCGCCAGCCTCCATGTCTCCGCGAATCGTTCGGGCGGTGTACCGGCGGCGATGCCCGAGGCGATCGTCCCACTCGGACCACAACGACGGCATCGCCGGAACCAGGACCACGATCGTCGCACCGGGAGCGACGAGCGATCGCAGTGAGCGCAACGCGTCGACCGGCTCGTCGAGATGCTCGAGCACGTCGAGCGCGGTGACGCTAGAAGGGCGGTTCGCAAGCGAAACGCCAGCGAGGCGCGTCGAATCGGCCGCGTGCGCTTCGAAGCCCAAGTTCCGAACCCGTTCGACGGCGGCTTCGTCGCCGTCCACGCCGATCGCCATGGAGGCCGGGACCAACCCTCGTGCGACCGCGTGCTGAAGAAAGCCCCCGGACCCGCAGCCGAAGTCGAGCAGTCCGCCCAGGGGAACCGTCGCATGCCTCCGCAACAGGCGCTCGACCATCGCGTAGCGAGCCCGAAACCACCAGTAGCCGCGATCCCGTCGAGCAAGCTCCTCGCCATGTTCGGCCTTCATGGCGCTGGCTCCGGAGTCCGCGCGATCAGTCGATACGCCGACCAAGGGGCGAAGGAGGGAGCCCGCATCGCCCGGCCGAGCAGCCGACCCGCACCGCGAGAAAGCGCGGGCGGCAGAAGACCGAGATTGCCCGTCACCCGAAGGCTCGGACACGCCGAGCCCGCTCCGACGAAGCGTCGCCACAGCCCACGCTCCTCGCGAAACCGCATCGCGGGATGCAGCGCGATCTGCACGGCATACAGAGGGTTGAGCGGATTCGGCTCGAGGAACGCCGCCTCGACCGAGGGGTTCGATCGCAGAAGCCGTTCGAGCGTGGAGAGGGCCGACTCGTCGAGGTGGTGGAGAACGTGGAACCCGAGCACCGCATCGAAGGATCCGCAGTTCGCGATCGCCTCGTCCGAGAGCGGCGCCTCCACCACCCGCACGGCCGTGCTGCCGTCGAAGCGCTTGCGAAGCGCCGACGCCAGCGCCGCATCCGGCTCGATCGCCACGACCCGCAGCCCGCGTCGCAACAGCAGATCGGTGTAGCGGCCGCGACCTGCACCCACCTCGACCGCGACCGTTCCCGACCGACCTCGCGCCGCGTCGATCACCGCATCCACGATGGCAAGGTGATGGGGATCGCTCGGCACCCGATCGAGATACCGATGGGCCTCGCTCTCGGCGTAGAGCGTCGAGGTCATTCGATGCCCCGCCTCAACACGAGATCCTCGGCGACCACGAAGAGCGCCCGCGACTGCTGGGGCGCCGGACTTCGCGACACCATGTAGGCGAGCACGGCCAGGAACACCAGCGTCACGCCCAGCCCGCCCAGGACGAGAATCGCGATCAGGGCGATTCCCTGAACCTGCACCTCGCCCACGATCCGCAGCACCGCCAGCGCGATGGCGAGCGCCACGCTGCCCACGAGCGTGGTGGCCGCGAGCAGCAGCATCGCCTGAAGCGGCAACGTCGAGTATCCGAAGAACGCGCCGACGGCGAGACGCAGCAGCCTGCGGAGGCCCATCCGCGAGTTTCCGTCCGTCCGCGCATCCCGCTCGAGCGGCACGCCGCGCTGGCGGAATCCCACCCACGCCCGCAAGCCGGGGAAGAAGAGATTCTCGTCCATGTTTGCCAGCACCGCGGACGCCGCGACCGGGCGCATCACGCAGTAGTTGCCCGCATCGGCGGGAATCGGCACTCTCGACCACCGCGACATCGTCGCGTAGAAGATCCGCGCCGCCGCACGGAATGCCGCCGACTCGCGGCGCTTCGAACGCACCGCGTAGGCGACATCGCTGTCCTCGAGCGCCGAGAGCAGCGTGACGAGGTGCTCCGGACGATCTTGAAGATCCCCATCGATCACCGCTATCGACTCAACCGGCGGACGGATCTCCATCGCCGCGGCCAGTCCGGCCGCGATCGCCTTCTGCAGCCCGAAGTTGCGGCTCAGGCGTCGCAGGTGGACGGCTGGGCCGACCCCTTTCGCCGCGGCCCTCGCGAGCGTCTCGACCGTGCGATCGCTCGACCCGTCGTCGACGATCACGATTCGCGATCCCGGATGCTGCGTCAGCGAGGCATCGAGACGCGCGATCAACTCGGCGACCGAGGCCTCCTCGTTGAAGAGCGGCACGACCACCGCGACGTTTCCGACGGCCCTGCTCATGCTGCACGCTCCGGACGGTAGGCCGACGCGAAGTAGTCCCACGCGGGAACTCCGCCGATGCGGATGGGGAATCGTCGTGTCTCCATCCGGGTCCAGCCGTGAAGGCGATCGAAGAACGCGAGGGGTCGGACGTGACGACCTCGATCGAGCGACTGCAGCACGCGGCTGCGCAGCGGCGTGCTCGCATCGAAGGCGTGGTCGCACACGACCAGGCCGACGCCTCCTTGCGCCGACGTGAGCACCTTGGAGAGCTCCGCGTCGTCGAGGTGATGCGCAACCCCGTTGATCACGACGAGGTCCCGCGGCTCGAGAAGTCCCTCCACGTCGGACGCTCGACCTTCACGAACCTGCGCCATGCCGCGAGGAGGATCGGGATCGACCCCGAGATACGCGGCGCCGAGGTCGGCGGCGGTCTCGGCGAGCCACGCGGGGCCGCATCCGACGTCGAGCAGTCGGGGCATGCATCCTCGATTCGCCAGGTCGCCCAGAAAGTGCCGTTGAACCAGTTCACGGATCACCCGCTCGCGCGCGGGCCAATGGACCCGTGCAAGCCATCCGTAGGCGACCGTTCCCATGGGCGGAAAGTCTAAGGAGAGCCGAGAGTCGAACCAGTCGGCTTCCAGAGCGAAACCGTCGCGGTCTGGTCGTAGAAGGGAAACGGCACCTCCACCACGCGCACGTAGCGCTCCGGAAAGTCCAGCCCGACGGCACCAAGCACCTCGCCGACGTCCGGATTGGCGCCGGGCCTCGTCCAGGTCTCGGCCCGCTGCGGGCTTCGAAGCATCACCCACGCGCGATTTCGTCGCTCCGGCGCCACGCTCCCGAGCACGACTTCCGCCGCCGGACCGCAGCCGCGGTATCCGCTCAGGATCCACGAGGCGCCCGGGGCGCGGCCTCCGAGCGCCAGCACCACGCCTGGCATGTCGTAGAGCGCGAGCACATCGTCTCCAGCCACGAAGCCCGCCTCGGCGGCTCGGGCGCGCAGTTCCTCGATCGCGGTGGCGAGCCGACCGTCGACGATCAGTGCGCCGGCTCCCGGCGCGATCTCGCAGCGGCGCGCGTCCGCCGTCTCGCCGGCAAGCGGTCGATACGGCTGGGCCCGCATCGCCGAGAAGGTCGAGAAGGCGACGATCGAGGCCGCCGCGATCGACGCCAGTTGCGCCGACGAGTTCACGCGTCGCCCCGCACCGACGCCCAGCGCCAGCGCCGAGGCGGCAAGCAGCCAGACCCCCGATGCGAGTCCCGCGGATCGCCAGTACATCGCGTTGCCAGTTCCCACCGCGGTGGCGAGCGGCACCCCCAGCGACCCGATCAGCAGCGCCGCTCGAACCAGGTGCCCGCGGCGATCGAGTTCGCCGGCCCGCAGCGTCGCTCCGCCGACGACGAGCCAGGTGGATGCGACGACGGTGAACGCGTCGAGCGACACCCGAGCCCAGACATCGAACTTCGACCACGCCGACGGCATCCAGAAGTGCATGCCGAACGCCACCGCGGGAAACGACCATGGGGCCAACGCGACGACGGTCTGCGACCAGCGTCTCGCCATCGCCATCGACGCCAAGCCGACGATCGTCGCGGCGAGAAGCAGCGGCCAGGCTCCCTCGAGCCACACTTCGACGAACTCCAGGCTCTCCCTCACCGTGCGTCCCGCGAGGTCGTCGTAGAGACGAATGTGCTCGAGCACCCGAGCGCCTCGCTCGAACGCCGCGATCGGATCGCCCCAGGATCGCAGCATCAGCACGCCGAGGAGACCGGCACCGACGACGCCCATCGCCCAGCAGGCCATGCCGCGGAGGGATGCCCGCCAGCCCCGTCCGGCCACGATCGCGGAGAGCACGATCCCGATCGTCGCGAGCGAAGCGCCGGTCGAGATCTTGCTTGCGGCCGTGACCGCAGCGACCGCCCCGCCGGCCATCAGCCATCGGCCAGATCGTGTCGACGCGGCGGCACCGGCGAGGCAGCCCACCACGAGACACGCCCCGAGCACCGCGGCCCAGTTGTAGCCAGGCGAGCGAAGATCGAAGGCGAAGAAGGCCAGCATGCAGGCGCCGCCCACCGCCCCGGCGACCGCGCGCGTGCCGCGATCCGACGACGAGCGCGTCCGATCGAGGTTCGCGCCCGCGAGCCATCCCGCCGCGGCGAGAAGGACCACTCCCCAGACTCGGTTCATCCAGAGATCGCCGAGACTCAGCAGCAGGACCGGTCGGGTCACCAGCCAGTGAAACCGCACCGCGGAGGTCTGGTCCGAGGGATGCGAGGCATCGAGGATCGAAAACGCCTCGTCCGTGGTGTCGAAGCCGTGGCGAAACTCGAATGCCAGCAGCAGAAGAAAGCAGGCCGACACCGCCGCCGCGACCGAGGGCATCACCCATGCGGAGCGCGGATTCCCCGACGGACTCGGCGCCTCGGGCTCAATCGGCATGGGCCAGCGCCTCGGCGATGCGGCGAGACGCCTCGCCATCGCCGTACGGGGCGAAGTCCGGCCTGCCGGCGCTGGCGGCGCCGATCGCCTCGGCGATGTCGCACGATCCGTCCGGCGGCGCGAGACGATTCCATCCGCTCTCGACGAGTTCGACCCACTCGGTCTCGTCGCGGACCGTCACGCACGGGACGCTCGCGAAGAAGGCCTCCTTCTGAACGCCTCCGGAATCGGTCACGACCACGCGGGCATGCCGCTCGAGCCAGAGCATGTCGAGGTATCCGACCGGCTCGACGACCTCGACCAGGCCAAGGTCTCCGTCGGCGGACGACGCCAGCGCCTTGCGGGTCCTTGGATGCATCGGCCAGACCACGCGACAGGTACTCGCGACCGTTCGCAGCGCCTTCACGATGCGTCCGAGACGCCCGGGATCGTCCGTGTTCTCCGCACGATGAATGGTCGCGAGCACGTACGGTTCGCCGGCGAGACCACGTGCCGGACCGACCGTCGCACGCTCCATCGCTCGCTCGAAGAAGAGCCTCGTGGCGTCGAACATCACGTCGCCGACCTCGAGCACCTGCCGATCGACGCGATCGCCGGAGGCGCCGATTCCCTCGGCCGCCAGATTCTCGATCGCGGTGGCGGTCGGGCAGAAGAGCCAGTTCGAGAGGTGGTCGGTGGCGACTCGGTTCAACTCCTCCGGCATGCGGCGATTGAAGCTGCGGAGCCCCGCCTCGACGTGGGCCACCGCCAGATGCATCTTGGACGCCGCCAGGGCGCCCGCGAGCGTCGAGTTCGTGTCTCCGTACACCAGCACCGCGTCCGGCCGCAGGTCCAGCAGGACCTTCTCGATCGCCTCGAGCATCGCGCCGGTCTGTGCGCCGTGCGATCCGCTGCCCACTCCAAGATGGTGCGAGGGCGCCGGGATGCCCAACTCGTCGAAGAAGACGTCCGACATCGACGGGTCGTAGTGCTGTCCCGTGTGGACGATCGACTCTCGAAGCCCCAGAGACGCGAGCGACCTCGAGACGGCCGCGGCCTTCACGAACTGCGGTCTCGCCCCCAGGATCGTGACGATGGATCGAGACATGTGCGCGAGACTCCCTGGACGCCCTTCGAGGCGGAGCGAGGAGACTAGCGAAGTCCGGACGAACCGCCCCGGCTTGTACACTCCCTCCCCCGATGTGGCTCTCCTACCCCGCCATCGAAGGTCGTGCGATCCGGGCCGCGGTC
>JBMSXH010000124.1:0-6821 GCA_049425445.1 Phycisphaerales bacterium
ACCCGCTGCAGGCCCGTCGCGTGATGCACTCGGTGTGGGGCGCCGGGCAGATGGCCTGGACGAAGTCGATCGTGGTGGTCGACGAGACGGTCGACGTGCACGACGAGGATGCGGTGCTGAGGGCGATGCTCGAGCGCTGCGACTTCCGGCGCGACCTCGAGCGGGTCCGCGGGCCGCTCGACATCCTCGACCATGCGGCGCCCTTCCTCGGCGCGGGCGGCAAGATCGGCTTCGACGCCACCACGCGCTGGCCCGGCGAGGAGGGACCGCTCGGCTCGATCGCCGCGCCCGGACTGCCGCCGGACCACGCCCGCGACGCGGCGCTGCGTTCGCTCGAGTCGCTCGTCGGAACCGCCGGCATCGTGGGCGCCTCGATCCCGGCGGAATCCGCAGGAGGCGTCGCGGCGATCGCGATCGAGCGGAACGCCGATCCTGCTCGAGCGCTCGAAGCCGCCTCGTCCGCGCTCGGCGATTCGCCTGCCGGACGCTGGCTCATCGCGGTCGAGCATGGTTGCGAACTCGATCGCCTCGAGCCGCTGCTCTTCCGCTGGGTGAGCAACGCCGATCCGGAGCGCGATTGCCGCGTCGTCGGCACGCGGTTGCTCTGCGATGCGACCACGAAGTCGCCCGGCTCGCGCGACGGGTGGCCGATCCGCGACTTCCCGCCGATCGTCTCGATGTCGAAGGAGGTCGAGGATCGCGTCGAGGCGAGGTTCGGAGCGACGCTCTCGCTCGCGTCCCGAAGCGCCTGGCCGCGCCGCACGGTCGCGGCTCGATGAGCCGCGCCGAGACGATCCCCGTCCCGGCCGTCTCGAGATGGGGCCTGCGGCTTGCGCTCGTCGCGATCGTCGCCGCCTACTTCTTCATCTCCTACTGCATTCTTCGATCCCTGCTGGCGGAGTACGGCCTGGCCGTCTCGACGATCGCGAAGGCCTCGATCGCGACCGCCGCCATGGCGACCTTCATCGTGTGGGCGGTGCCGCTCGCGGATCTCGCGGAGATCGTGCATCGGCACCTGCTTCCGCAACGACGCGCCTCGCAGGGTCGCTGCGCCGCATGCGGCTACGACCTGAGGGAAGGTTCCGTTCGCTGCCCGGAGTGCGGGTTCGACGGCCCGACGCCCGGACCGTGGCATCTCGCGTGGTCCTCGGCGCAGCGATTCTCGATCATGCTGCTCGTGGGGCTTCTGGTGGGGTGCGTCGCGGGCGAGGCGTGGATCGCCTCCGACGAACGCCGGTTCGCCGAGGAAGCGGCGGCATTTCGCGCTGCGGAGGCAGCCCGCATCGCCGCGCGAGCGAATGCCGACGATCCCGAGGCGTATCGAAGGCCGCGAGCGTGGCCCGCCCAGTTCGCGCTCCTGCAAGCCGACGAGTCCGGCTCGATCGTCGCACTCGATCCGTTCCATTCGCCTCGCATCGAAGGTTGGAAGCCGCGCAGCGCTCCGGAGCGCCGAAACTCGCCCTGAGTCGCTTCGGGCCACGCATCCTTCAGGCGATTCGATGCATCGACATCGAAGCCAAGCCATGACCATGGATGCTCGCGGAACATGTCGTGCGGCGACGTCAAGTGCCATCGCCCCACGATTTTCGCGCGATTTGCATCGCGATCGGCGCAGAAAATCTGCATCTGTCAGGCTCGTCGTGCATCTCGACGACCACTTGCAAGTGTAAATCGGGTACGCTTGTTACTGCTTCTTCGGCGTCCTTGTCGTGCGACAGGGATCTGCGCCGACCTTCGCAATGCGTCCTGACGACGAACCTTTCGGCTCCATGCCGGGTTCGATCCGGACGCCTTTCGACCCACGACCAGGAGAATTCATGGCCCGTCCCGCGAAGTTGTCCAATGCCACGCTCGAGGCGCTCACCGCCGAACTCGAACGCCGTCAGAAGGCCCTGCCCAAGCTCGAGGCGAAGGCTGCCGAACTCCGCGCCGAACTCGAGATCGTCGAGGCGGAGATCGCGATGCTCGGTGGGGCCGAGAAGCCGGCGCGTCGCGGCCGCAAGCCCGGCCGTCGGCGAGGCCGTCCCGCCCGCGCCGCCGCGACAAGGACTCGGCGCGGTCGCAAGAGCGCCAAGGCCGGCAAGAAGGTCTCCCGCAAGACCGGACGTCGCCGCGGCCGACCCGCTGGCGGCGAGGGAACCCTGCCCCACGCGGTGGCTCAGGTCACCGGTTCGACGCCGATGAGCCCCAAGGAGATCAAGGCCGCCATCCTGTCGAAGGGACTCCGCAAGGAGACCGCCACGATGGGGACGCAGATCTCCCAGGTCCTCTCGAAGGGCAAGCAGTTCAAGAAGAAGGGCCGCGGTCAGTGGGTGAACGTCGGCTGATCAGGCACCCATCCGTCCGTCGCGAACGAATGGACACAGGCGCCGCGGCCCCACGAGGTCGCGGCGTCTTCCGGTGAAGGGTGGAAGGGGTCGAGAGCCCCCGACACCGGACCGCTACAATCCTCGGACTTTCCCCGCGAGAGGCCCCGCATGCTCCACGCCGTCACCTTCTCGATCGAGCCGTCCGCTGCGGCGAACGTGTTGCCACTCGCCTTCATCCAGAACATCGGGATGCCCGGGCTGATCGTCATCCTGATCATCGCCCTGCTCATCTTCGGGCGGCGGCTGCCCGAGGTGGCTCGCTCGATGGGCAAGAGCATCATGGAGTTCAAGAAGGGCATCAAGAGCGTGGAGAGCGAGATCGAGCAGGAGGCCAACCGCCCCTCCAAGAGCCCGCGCCAACTCTCCGACGAAGCGACTCAGGAGTCGCTCAAGTCCGCCGAGTCCGCCGAGCCGAGCCCCTATCGGCCCACCGGGAACGGCTGAAGCCGATCCCCGCGACCCGCCGGAGTCGCCCCATCGCCGTGCCGCAACCCGCTTCGAACTCCGCCGCCGAGCCCCTCGGCGGCGACTTGCTGCGCGATGGTGAAGCCGGCACCGATCCGATCGCATCGATCCAAGGGGGCGGTGCGACCATCGCCGCGGAGGCGTTCGCGGATCTCGTCGCCTCGTCGCCTGCCGCCCTCGACGCGGCGATCGAAGCCGCGCGTCGACGCCACGCCGGGACATGGAATGGGATGTCGCGCGACGTTCGCGCCATCGAACTGATGCGAGCCGGATCGATCGTGACGACGGTCGCCGAGGCCGATCGTCGCGTTCGCCGCGCGATCGGAACCGCCACGACGATCATGGTCATGCTCGCGGCGATCGCGGGGGGCACCGCAGCCGCGGCGGCCCTGCCCGCGGCACGCGAGGCGCCCGTCAACATCTTCCTGCTGCTCGGCGGGTTCCTCGGGATCCAGACGATCCTGCTCTTCGCGTGGCTCGTCGCGGCCGGCCTCCTTCGAGGCGGCGGTCCGTCGCTCGGCCGCGGCGTGGCGGCGATCGCCTCGATGCTCGTCCGCCTCGGCGTTCGCCGAGACTCGCACGGCGCCGAGGCGGCCGCGATTCCCGCCGGCGCCGCGACCATTGCGGTGCTTCGGCGACGCATGTCGCGCGAGTCCTCGTTTCCGGCGGCACGCTGGGGAATCGGACTCGCCTCGAACGCCTTGTGGACCGTGTTCAACCTCGCTGGTCTCGCCACCGCCATCGCCCTGCTCGCCACTCGCCAGTACGAGTTCGCCTGGGAGTCGACGATCCTCTCGGCCGAGGCGATGCAACGCCTGACCTCTGCGATCGCATCCGCCCCGCCGCTCCTGGGGTTCCCGGTGCCCGATGCCGCGACGATCGCCGCGAGCCGATTCGATCCGGCGAATCCGCAGGCCTTCTCGATGCAGTCCGATGCGGTGCGGGCGATGTGGAGCGGACTGCTCCTCGGCTCGATCGTCTGCTACGCGCTCGTCCCACGCATCGCGCTGACGCTTCTGTGCGCGTGGCGGCGACGCGCCGCGTTCGCCGCGATGCGCCTCGACCGCGGCGATCCATCGATCTCCATGCTGCTCGCGGCGCTGCGCGACCCCCGCGATTCCGCCTCGGGCGAAGTCGTCCCGCTGCCCGTCGCCGCCGCAACCCGCCTCGAAGGCTCGCTTGCCGCCCGCGCCGAGGGCTCGGCGGCGATCGTCGGGATCGAACTGTCCGTGCCCCGAAGCGGATGGCCGCCCCAACTCGGCGTGAGGGTCGAGGATCTCGGGATTCTCGCGAGCCGCGAGGATCGCCAGCGCACCCGAAGCCGCCTGCGTTCGTCGCCGACGCGGCCCTCGATCCTGATCGTCGTCTGCGATGCGGCTTCGACCCCCGACCGCGGCGTTCGGGCGTCGATCGCCGATCTCGCCGAGTCCGCGGCGAGTCCCCTGCTGCTGGCGATCTCGGGCGGCGAGGCGTTGAGGCGACGCGAGATCGCCTCCACCGTCGCGAGACGATTGACGGACTGGCGTGAACTCGCCGCGAGCCTCGACGCGGGGACCGTCGAGGTGGATCTCGACCATCTCACCGTCAACAGCCGTCGAGCGCTGCGCGAGGCGATCGAGCCGCCTCCAGACCGCAAGACGTCGTCGCCGGCGAGTGCGGAACTGGACCTCGCCTTCCACGAGGTCGTGGAGGCCGCCTCGCGATGGGTCGGCGATGGCGGCGCATCGCGGACGCCGACCGTCGAGGAGGAGGCCGATCTTCACCGTCGCATCGCGGCCCGCTTCGGCGGACCGGGCACGCTGCTCGAGTCTGCGCGACTCGACTTCACGCCCACCGATCCGCTCGGGTCGTTGCGACGCGCCGCGAACCGCGTCGAGGGCCTGCTGCCCGACTCGCTCCGCGTTCGGCCCGCCTGGCTTGCCGCCGGTGCGGTCGCCGGCGCCCTCGGCTGCCTCGCCGCGGCCACGCTTGCGACGCCGCTCGCGATCTCCGCGCTGCCGATGTGGGCCCTGACCGGCGGCGGACTCGGCGGACTGCTCTCGACGCTCCGGGGCCGCGCGCCGTCGACCGATCCGACGGGACGCGAGGTCGACCTCGGTCCCGCCGTGTCGGCCGCGGCGATGCAGGCGGTGCTGCTCGCGCATCAGGGACTCGGCGAGGATCGCATCGGCACGGCGCTCTCGTCGGCCTTCGACTCTCACGAACCGCCTCGCCTGAAGTCGCCGCCGGAAGTCCGAACCTGGCTCGACGGCGTCGGGGCCCGGCTCGCGGCCGCGAGAACCTTGGAGTCGTCGCCGTGACGTCGCCGCTTCGCATCGCCGTGGTCGGCCACACCAACGCCGGCAAGACCTCGCTGCTTCGGACGCTCGCCCGAAGCCGCGACTTCGGCGACGTCTCGCCGAGTCCGGCCACGACGCGTCGGGTCGAACCGATCTCGCTGCGGGCAGGCGGCGTCGAGGCCATCCTGCTGCTCGACACCCCCGGCCTCGAGGACTCGATCGGACTGCTCGAAGCGATCGATGCGGCCGCGCCGTCTCGCGAGGGCAAGGCCGACTCGATCGAGCGATTCCTCGCCTCCGACGAGGCGACCGGGCGGTTCTCGCAGGAGGCGAAGGCGCTCGAGGCGGCTCGCGCGGCGGATCTGCTTCTCGCCGTCATCGATGCGCGCGATCGCGTGCTGCCTCGGCATCTCGACGAACTCGAACTGCTCTCGCGCTGCGGTCGACCGCTCGTGCCGGTGCTCAACTTCATCGCCTCTCCGGCCGCAGCCCCGGCGGCGTGGCGGGACGCCCTCGCCCGACTCGGCCTTCATGCCGTCGCGGAGTTCGACACGGTCGTCTTCGAGGCGGACGGCGAGTCGCGTCTCTTCGAGAAGATCCGCACCCTGGCCGAGCCGCACCGCGACGCGATCGATCGCCTCCTCGCGGAACGGGCCCGCGATCGACGCGACCGAAGGCAGGCCGCGGCCCGCGCGATCGCCGATCTGCTGCTCGATTCCGCGACCCTGATCGTCGAAGTCGATCCCGGCACGAGCGAGGAACACGCCGCGGTCGACCGTCTGCGTGAACTGGTTCGTCAGCGTGAGCGCCGCGGCCATCGCGAACTCCTGTCGATCGCGGGTTTCGCGGCCGACGATGCCGCCGTCGCGGAGGCGGCGCTCGATTCCTTCGAAGTGGGCGTCGACCTCTTCTCCCCGGAGGCGCTCAAGGCCGCGGGCTTCTCGGCCGCGAGCGGCGCCGCCGCGGGCGCCGCCCTCGGCGCCGCGATCGATCTCGCCGTCGGCGGAATCAGCCTGGGAGCCGCCGCGGGGCTCGGCGCGATGATCGGCGGCGTGCTCGGGGCCACCGGTCGACAGGCCCGCAAGCTGGTGATGCTCGCCAAGGGTGGGCGCGAGGCGAGCGCCGGCGACCCGACCCTGCTGCTTCTTCTCCACCGCGGCACGACGCTCGCCAAGGGTCTCGAGCGCCGCGGGCACGCGAGCATCGAGCCGTTGCCGATCGAACCGAGCGGTCGCGCGGATCTCGCGAAGGATCCTCGTCGCGCCGAGCCGATTCTGGCGGCGCTTCGCACCGCGCGGGAACGCTTGCCCGTGCGGGTCGTCGCCGGCGGGCGATTCGACGAGTCGAGCGCGTCTCCATCGGTGCTTCGCAGCCGTCTTCGAGACGAACTGTCCGAGGCGATCAAGGGACTGATCGAAGCCTCCTGAACATCCACGAAGGCGCTCGAGACGCCGCGCGGCGCCTAGGTCCGCTCGCGATCGAGCAACGCCGCAATCTCCGCTCGCGTCGGCAAGGACGGGATCGCGCCGGCCCGCGTCGCCGCGATCGCACCGGCGGCACATCCCTCCCGAAGGGCGATCCCGACGTCCTCGCCGCGAACGATCGCCGCGGCCATCGCGCCGACGAAGGCATCGCCGCACCCGACGGTGTCCACCGCCTCGACCGCGAAGGCGGCGTGGCTCCAGCGCCTCGCGCCGTGGCCAGCGAT
>JBMSXH010000125.1:0-6820 GCA_049425445.1 Phycisphaerales bacterium
TCCGCCGCCGCTCGGCTGCGGCTCGCGGCACGACCGTAGCGCGACACGAGGCTCCAGCTCCCGCCCCGAAGAACCCGCTCGGTGCCGCTGGTCGGGCCCGCCGGATCGGTGACGGACTCGCTCGGAAGTTCCACGAACCAATCCGAGCACCACTCCCACACGTTTCCGTGCATGTCGTGGAGGCCCCAGGCATTCGGCTTCTTCGTCGCGACCGGACGGGTGCTGCACCCGTTCGACTCGAGACGATCGAACAGGGCCGTCAGATCGCCGACGGCGCCCAACGCATCGGCATCGAAGTCCTCGCGGCCGCTGTTGCCCGCGAACCAGGCGTGCTGTGCGAGATCGCTCGGATCATCCCCGAACGAGTACGCCGTCGTCGTCCCCGCCCGGCACGCGTACTCCCACTCCGCTTCCGTCGGCAGACGGAAGTTCATGCCCGTCTTCTGCGAGAGCCGCTCGCAGAACCGCAGGGCGTCGTTCCAGGAGACCTTCTCGACGGGGTGATTCGGATCGCCCGCGAACTCGCTGGGGTTCGTGTCCATCACCGCCTGCCACTGCGCCTGGGTCACCTCGGTCTGCCCGATCCAGAACGCCTTCGAGATCGTCACGTCATGCGGCGTCTCGCCGGATCCTCGACCCGCCTCGTCCGCGGGGCTTCCCATGACGAATCGACCGGGGCCGATCTCGATGAGACGCATCGAGACTCCGGCGCCGAGGTCGAGATCGAGACCACTCGAAGCGAGAGCCGCCGCATCGCCCATGGACGCGACGGTCGCCGCCGATCGCGGGTCGGAACCGGGCTCCAACGTCGGCGCGGCGGCTTCGTCCGGAGGCTGCTCCGCGCAGGCAAGTACCCATCCCGACAGCACGGTGGCGACCATCAGACCGTTCATCCAGCGAGTTCTCTGTCTGGTCACGGAGTGGTCCTCGAGGCGCGAGCGCGAAGCGGCGACGAGCGAAACGACGTCTGGCTGCGACCAGCCCCTCGAAGCGCTCGACGAAACGTCGTTCGGTCGGCGCGTCGGATGACGTCGCAGATCGCGGGGAGCGTAGCGAGACACCGGACCGGCCTCGCTGGATCGATCACCCCATTCGAGCGACCAGCCCCATCGTGTGCCCGGGGTAGCCGCCGCCTGCCCACCCCCTTCATCCCCACGCCGCAGGCACCGCAAGGGCGTCGTCAAGCCTTCGATGAAACGCCTCGGCCGACATCGGCACGATCCCGAACTGGGCGAGGTGGCGGTTCATCATCTGGGCGTCGAGCAGTCGGAAGCCCTGCCGACGAAGTCGTTCGACGAGATGCACCAGGCACACCTTCGACGCGTTGCTGCCGCCGAGCTCCGGACGGCTGAACATGCTCTCCCCGAAGAACGCCGCCCCGAGGTGCACGCCGTAGAGCCCGCCGACAAGCGTCTCCTTCGCGCGGGCTCGCGGCTTCGCGCCGTCCTTCGGCGAGGCCTCGCCCGGAGGCTCGACCAGCCACGCCTCGACGCTGTGGCAGAAGCCCCGAGCGAAGAGATCGAGATACGCCTCGAGCAGCGGCTTGCACATCCAGGTGCCGTTGTGGCGTCCGCGGGGCTTCGCGCACTCCCGCATCACCCGCTCGAACGCGGTGTCGGTGCGGATCTCGAAGCGGCCCTTCCGGACCTCCCGCGCCACGTTCTTGGGGACATGGAACGCCTCGAGATCGAACACCCCGCGGGTGTAGGGCTCGACCCAGTCGATCCTGCCCCGCGCGCCGCGGGCCATCGGGAAGATCCCGTGCAGGTACGCGGCCACGAGATGGTCCGAGGTCGGAGCACGCCCGACCTTGTCTGCGAGGAGCTCCTCGAACGCGATCCGGATCGCCTCGCCGTCGAGTCCACGCGGCCCCGGCCCGTCGTCGCTCACGGGCTGGTCAATCCGCGAACTCGCGACGCAGCTGCCGCAGCGCCGAGATGAGCGCGTCGAGATGCTCCGGACCATGGGCGGCGGAGATCTGCACCCGCAGCCGGGCGTGGCCTTCCGGCACCACCGGATAGCCGAAGCCGATCACGAAGACGCCCAGTTCGAGCAGGCGCCTGCTCATCGCGATCGCCTTGGCGGTGTCGTGCACGATGATCGGGCAGATCGCGGTGGGCGAGTCGAGCACGGTGAAGCCCGCCTCCACGATGCCCTTGCGAGCCGTGGCGACGTTCTCGCGAAGCCTCGCGACCCGCTGCGGCTCGCGTTCGAGGATCTCGATCGCCTTGTCCGCCGAGCAGGCGACCGTCGCGGGCAGCGCATTCGAGAAGAGGGTCGGGCGGCCTCGCTGCACCAGCAGTTCGATCATCGCCTTGCTGCCGGCGACGTAGCCGCCCGCGGCGCCGCCAAGCGCTTTGCCGAGCGTGCTGGTGAGGCAGTCGATCCGCGCCGCGGGCATGTTCCAGTGCTCGTGCGTGCCGCGTCCGGTGGTGCCCATGACGCCGGTGCCGTGGCTGTCGTCGACGACGAGCAGCGCCCCGAACTCGTCGCAGACCGCGCGGATCGCCGGCAGGTCGGCGATGTCGCCCTCCATCGAGAAGACGCCGTCGGTCACCACCCAGATCGTGCCGGTCACCTCGGGATTCCTCCGGGCAGCGGCGAGCTTCGCGCGAAGGTCCGCGAGATCGCCGTGGCGGTAGACGCCCTTGTGGAGGCCCTTCTTGATGCTCGCGGCGAGACGGATGCCGTCGATGATCGAGGCGTGGTTGAGTTCATCCGAGAGGATCAGGTCGCCGGGGTCGCCGAGCGTCGGGAAGACCGCCTCGTTGGCGTTCCAGCAGCTCGTGAAGGTGTACGACGCGGGCAGGCCGGTGAACTTCGCGATGCGCTCCTCGAGCCGCTCATGGCACTCGAACGTGCCGCAGATGAAGCGCACGCTCGCGGTGCCGCCGCCGTATCGCCGCAGCCCCTCGATGCCCGCCTCGACGACCTCGGGATGGTTCGCGAGACCGAGATAGTTGTTCGAGCAGAAGCAGGCGACCTCGCCGTAGCCGCGCAGGCGCACCGTCGCGTCCATCGGGCCTTCGATCGTCTGCAGTCGCTTGAGCTGTCCGCCCGCATGCAACGTCTCGAGGATCGCCGCGGTGCGCGGCTCGAAGTCGGGAGCGACGAAGGTGGGACTCGCAGTGGTCATGGCGAAGGTGCTTCCTTTCAACGGACGGCGGCGGCGTGCCGGGCGAGGATCCGGGGCACCAGATACTCCGAGAACGCCCGCTCGAGATCGTGTTCGGGCTGCCAGCCCCAGTCGCGCCGCGCCGCGTGGTCGACGACGTCCTCGGGCCAACTGTCGACGATCGCCTGCCGCGCCGGATGCGGGTCGTAGGCGATCTCCGCACCGGGGAAGTGCGGCGCGACGAGCGCGGCGATCTCCTCGGCGCTCGGCGCGAACGCGCCGACGTTGTAGACCCGCCTCGAGAGCGCCGAGGCCGGCGCGAGCGAGAGCCGCTCGATCGCGCGGATCGCATCGGGCATGGTCATGAAGGGAATGCGGCTGTCGGGACGCACGAAGGAGCGGTACGCCTCGCCCTTGGCGGCGGCGTGAAGCATCTCCGGCCCGTAGTCGCTCGTGCCGCCCGAGGGCACCGTGTCCGCCGAGAGAATGCCCGGGAAGCGGATCGATCGGAAGTCGACCGCCTGCCGCGGACCGGCCGGATCGAGTTGGCGATAGAAGCTCGCGTAGTAGCGTCCGAGCTCCTCGGCGGCGAGCTTGCCGAGACCGTAGATCGTGCGCGAGGCCTGATGCTCGTCCTCGTGGACGGCGCCGGCGCCGCGCTTCGAGGCGAGATCGGCCAGACCGTAGACCGCGATCGAACTCGGCAGGAGAAAGAGCGGCGGACGGTCCTTGGTGCCCTGCTCCGCGGCGAGCGCGAGCAGATGCAGCGAGCCCATCACGTTCACCTCGTGGGCGAGTTCGGGATTCCGTTCACCCGCCGAGGAGAGCACCGCCGCGAGGTGGTAGACCGCCTCGATCGGCTCGCCGCCGTGGATCTCGCCCAAGGCCTCGACGAAGCCCCGGTCGCGGATGTCTCCGGTCGCGGGCACCACCCCATCCGGCCACGACGACGACGGCTCGCGAAGATCGGCCGCGACCACGCGCTTCCCGGCGCGAAGGAGCCATGGCACCAACGCGTGCCCCATTTCGCCCCCGGCACCCGTCACCACGACCACGCCGGGAACACCTTCTCGGAGACTCATCGGACCTCGATCCTCGGTCGGGATCGGCGACTCGACGCCGCCCGATGGCGAAGGGGCGAGTATACGAGGGAAGCGGCTTCGTCCTGCCGCGAGGACCGGCGGTTCGAGCCGTGCAACGCCGCACCCGAGTCGGCCTCCCGCAGGCGGGCGATCACCGCCTCGACGAAGTGGTCCGCGGACGGTCGGCGGCCAGCGATCGCTCGAGCGTCGCGAGCAGTCCCTCGAGCCGCGGCTTGGCGGCTTGGCCGTCGAGTTCGAGGCAGAGTCGCCTGGTGAGGTCGAGTTCCTCGAAGACCCCGCGGCACCGGTCGCAGATCAGCTCGCGCTGACGCGGAAACGGCTCGCCGCGATCCATCGACTCGAGCTTTGCCCGCAGGAGATCGACGCACTGCTGCCGCTCGAAGATCGGCACCGGGCTCGGCTTGGTCGGCACTTCGCGCAGCAGTGCCTGACGAAGCGCAAGCCTGGCGCGATGAAGACGCGTCTTGATCGTCTCGGGCTTCACGCCGAGCACCCGTGCGGTCTCCTCCACGGAGAGTTCGAGCAGGTCCTTGAGGAGAAGCGGCACGCGGAAGGCGTCGGGAAGCGAGGCCACCGCCTCCTGCATGCGAGCCACGGTCTCGGCGTGTTCGATCCGGGCCGATGGCTCGCCGTCGACGAGATCCGCCGACACCGGATCGTGGAATGGCATCACCTGTTCGAGCGAAGGCATGCGGCGGTCCCGACCGAGCGGGCCGCGATGGCGACGCTTCCACGCCCGCACGGCGATCGTGTAGAGCCAGGTGCTCGGCTTGCTGCGTCCGTCGAAGGTCTCCCAACGGCGATAGGCCTGCAGGAAGGTGTCCTGAACGATCTCGTCCGCCTCGCTCGCAGACCCGCTCAGGCGCAGCCCGAGCGCGTGGATCATCGGCGCGTGCTCGCGAAAGAGCGCCGACACCGCCTCGGCATCGGAGCCGGTGGGCCTGACCGCATCGCGCGACGGTGTCGTCTGAGTGTCGTTCCGCGAGACCATGGCGCGATGGTAGTCGCCGCACCGAGTGGACTCGCTCGGGTGAATGCCCCGTAGAGTGCCGCGATGCACGATCCCCACGACCTTCGACATCTGCCCTCCCACCATCGAGAGGCGATCGCGGCGCTGGTGCGAACGCTCGAACTGCAGCCGCATCCCGAAGGGGGCTACTACCGCGAGACATGGCGTGGAGATGCCGTCGACGGTTCGGGACGCGGCTGCGGCACCGCGATCCTCTTCCTGCTTCCCGAAGGCGTCGAGAATCGTTGGCACCGCGTGGACGCGGCGGAGATCTGGCATCGCTACGCCGGCGGACCGCTTGAACTCTCGATCAGCGAGGACGGGCGCGCGATCCGGACGATCGTGCTCGGCGGAGACCTCGCCGCCGGAGAACGGCCCCAGGCGATCGTGCCGGCGCACGGGTGGCAGGCCGCGCGGGCCCTCGAAGGATTCACGCTGTGCGGCTGCACCGTGAGCCCGGCGTTTCTCTTCGAGACCTTCGAACTCGCACCGCCTGGGTGGCGCCCCGGCGCGTGACCGGCGGAGGGCTGATCGTCCTTGGCGCCTTTCGGCGATCACGAGACCAGCCCGCCTGCCATCGCCGCCGAAGCCTCGACGCTCGCGACGCAGCGCGCAGGTGGGCCTTCACCCGGTTCGCTCGCCGAAGCTCGCTCAACCCTGAATCGGCGCCGCGGCGACGCACCCGAGTCGCTCGAGCAGCTTGCGGGTCGCGATGATGCCGTCCTTCTCCGAAAGACCACCGCCCTCGTACTCGATGCCGACCCAGCCTCGATAGCCCGAGTCGCGGGCGATCTTCATCATGCGGGTGTAGTCGGTGCCCGTCTCGTCTCCCGCCGCATCGAACGCGTGGCTCTTGGCGCTCACCGCCTTCGCGAACGGCATGAGCAGCTCGACGCCTCGGTAGCGATCGAACCACTCGTCGCCCTGCAGCCGGAAGTTGCCGAAGTCGGGAAGCGTGCCGCAGTTGGGCAGGTGGACCGACTTGATGACGCCCGCGAGCCATTCGCCGTCGGAGGAGTACCCGCCGTGGTTCTCGACGATCACGTTGAGCCCCAGCGGCGCACAGCGTTCCGAAAGCGCCCGCAGTCCGTCGGCCGCAAGCTTCGCCTGCTCCGCGCGGGGCCCGGCGGACTGCGCGTTCACGCGGATCGAGTGGCATCCGAGATCCTTCGCGCGGATCGCCCAGAGCATGTGCCGCGCGACGGTCATCGCCCGCTCGACCGGATCGGGATCGCCGAGCGATCCCTCGCCGTCGATCATGATGAGCAGGCTCTCGACTCCCGCGTCGGCCGCCCGCTTCTTGAGATCGCGGAAGTAGCCGCCGTCGTGGAGCTTCGGCTTGTAGAAGCTGTTGACGTACTCGCACCCGGAAAGCCCGTAGGTCTCGCGCGTGACCCGCGGGAAGTCGAGCGGATCGAGTTCGCCGCCGCGGATCGCGCGATGGAGCGACCACTCCGCGAGCGAGATCTGGTACGGCTCCGGCGCCACAGAGCCCGACGCAAGGGCCGACAGCGAGGCGGCCGCAGGAATCGCCGCGGCGATCGATCCGATGGCTTCGCGACGGGAGAGCAGGCTCGAGGCGTTCGTGGTCAT
>JBMSXH010000126.1:0-6788 GCA_049425445.1 Phycisphaerales bacterium
GAAAGGTCGAGCACGATCCGGGACGGCCTCGAGGTCGGTCCCTCGATCGCCCGCCCAACGATCCTCGCGAGTTCCGGAGCCTCGTGCTGACCGAGGGTCGGACCGCAGATCCGCACCACCAGCGTGGAGCCGTCCCGCTCGACAAGGGCGGCAGGAAGTCCGAAACCCGGGAGGGAGCGGGGAGGACGGGGGGTTGTGGCGACGTCGCTCATGTCCCGCAGGTCGGAGCGACGGTTCGGGATCTTGCTCACCAGGCCGCGACAAGTCGCGTCGACGGTCCGGTTCTGAGGGTCGTTTGGTTCAGTCGCCCGACGCGAGTGGTGCGACGGAGAGCCGATAACGCCTCACGTCGAATCTCGGCCCCGCCGTGGTGGACTGCGCCGCGGCCCTCTCCGCATCCATGAAGGCGTAGCCGCCGAGCAGTTCGAGGCCCCGTGGCCCGTCGATCACCATGCGTCTCGAGCCCGACCATGGGAGCGTCGCAAGACGCAGCCAGTGGGTCTCTCGCGAAGGGCTCGCGAGGAGCAGCAGGGAGGCGTTCGCGTCTCCGCGTTCCCCCGGGCGCCGCCATTCGCCTCCGATGAGCACGAGTCCCCGATCGAGCGAGGCGACGTGCAGCCGGCACACGCCCGCTTCGAGCGGCAGCATCGGCCCCCGGACGATCGCGGCTCGCTCGGGATCGAGCCACCACGTCTCGCGCTGCGTCGAGCCCGAGGACGGATCGAGGCCGCCCGCGATCAGCCAGCGTCCATCGCGAGGATGTCGAGCGATCGCGAATTCTCGCAGCCCCCGCGGAGGGGCGGACCTGCCCGAGAACTCGAACGGCTCCGCCTGTGGTGCGAGCACCGTCGATGGCTCGTCGGGTGCGGCGACGAAGAGCAGCGTCGCACCGAGGCGGTTCTGACGCACGGAGGGCGACTCGTCCAACTCGCCTCCGACGAGCAGCACGTGCGACGGATCGAGCAGCAACGCGACATGATGGCGGCGGGGCACGTCGAGTGGCGTCGCTTCGCTCCAAAGATCGAGGTTCGCGTCGTAGATCCTCGCGCTCCCTCCCGCGGCCACGAGCACCCGATCGCCCGGGAGCAGCGTCGCGGTGAGTCCCTCGAGCGACTCGCCGAAGGGCGTGATGGGCCGGCTGCTGCCAGCGACGAGCGGATCGAGACGCTCGCCATCCTCGAGACGGATCGGCGCGGCGATCGAGCCGGTGAAGCCGCCGAAGAGGAGCACGCGTCCATCCGGGAGCGAGATCGAGGCGGCGTCGGCGCGCGGCGTCGCGAGCTGCGAACCGATCGGGAGCCAGCCACGACGAGGATCGTGGATCTGGATCGCGCTGGTGGTCTCGAAGTTCGTATCGAGCCCGCCGAGGACCGCGACGTGCTCTTCGCGAACGACGACGGTCGCCTCGATGACCGGCAAGGGCAGTTCGCCGCGCTCGGTCCGCCAGGCGGAGGCGAGCGTCGACAGGGACGAAACGGGCGAGGCGGCCGCCGGCGACTCGTCGGAGGAATGCAGCGGCCGGGCCCGTTCGCCGCGCGAGCCGTCGATCGGCTCGGCGTCCCACTGGGCGAACGCGGAACCGGCGCTGGCGGTCACCAGGCCCAGGGCGAGCGCGAGCAGGCGGTCGACTCGAATCGGGAATCGGCGGAGCATGACTGGGTCGTCGGATTCCGGGCGCGAGAACGCGAGCGTCAGGACCTGATCACCATCCGCTCCGGTATCGGACCAATCGTGACCTCGGTTGAGGCTGCGCCGGACCTGCGGCCTCCGCGATCCGCAGCGGTGCTACAGTCGAACCGGCACGGCGGAGAATTCGGCGGCTTCGACTCATCGGCAGGGGGCGGAGAACCGAGATCGGCGGATCAGGAGGTCCGGGTTCGCCTTCGAGGGCGACATGGAGCATCCGGTCGAAGGGAGATCGACGATGACGCGAGGTCGCGGCGGACGGTGGTTCTGGCGAAATCGATGGGTCGCGGCGTCTCTGGTCGGCGCGATTCTCGTGATCGTGGCGTCGCAAGGCCCGCTTTCGGGCATCGCCTCGAACCTGATCGTCGTACCGCTCGACCCCAACGCCGGCGAGTTGCCCGTCGATTCGGACGCGTTGCGGCGCGCGGAAGCCACGTTGCCGGAGCGATTCGTGCGCCATGAGACCGCGAGGTTCGTGGCGCTCTCCGATGGATCGACCGCGTGGACCCGTGAGCAGTTGGAACGATTCGAGCGGGCGCACCACCAGTTCGTGCGCTTCCTCCGCTGGCTCGGCATGCCCGAGCCGGAACTTCGCCACAAGCTCGTCGCGGTGCTCTTCGAGGACCACGCCGACTTCGTCGAGTACGCCGCGCGGGTCGACGGCGTCGGCGACCGATGGGTGAAGGGCTACTACACCCCCGGGGGAGACCGGCTCGTCGGATTCGATGCCGAGAGCGATCCTCGCGCGGTCGAGGCTCGCGCGCGGCTCGCCGAGCAGGATCGTGCGATCACGCAGGCATCGGCCCAGGCCCGGGCCAGACGCAGTTCGACCGGCCGGATCGATCCGGCGGCCAACGTCGCCATCGACCGGGCGCGATCGATGCAGGGGCTCGGCGAAGAGGACATGGTGCTCGCGATCCGGCAGCAGGTCGTGTCGACGATGATCCATGAGGCGATCCACCAGCTGCTCTTCCACACCGGAGTGCAGAATCCCTCGGTGACGCCGCCCTTCTGGCTGGCCGAAGGGCTGGCCACAAGCTTCGAGACCGATCAGCCTTCCGCCGCGTTTGGGCCGGACTTCGACTTTCGACCGCGACGAGAGGTCTTCGAGCGGCTGCTCATGGAAGACCGGCTGATCTCCCTCGAGTCGTTCGTCGTCTTCGAAGGCCTTCCCGATCGCCGCGAGAGCACCGCGCGGGTCTTCTACCACCAGTCGTCGGCACTGCTGTGCTACCTCTATCGCCAGCGGCCCTCGGAACTTCGTCGGTACCTCGATCGGCTTGCGGCGGAACCGCCGGGCCGACCTGGACCCGCCCGCCAACGAACGATCTTCCAGGAGTGCTTCGGCGACATCGACTCGCTCGAACGGGCCTGGCTGCGCTGGGAACTTGGTCGAATCGCCCACGAGGAGGCGAGTTCGAAGCGGGCCGAACTCGACGGTCCGGCTCTTCGAATTCCGGCGTCGCTGTTCGAGCCGTTCACGAGGACCGTGCTTGGCGGCCGGCCGCGTCCATCGATGGGGCTCAGGACGTCGGATCGCCCGGATTCGAGCCGGGACCCGGCCTGAACGGCTCGAACCACTCGCCGCTCGCGGGGCCTCCCTGACCCCAACTGCCGCCGAGCAGATGCGAGAGGCTGTTGAAGGCGATCGAGACCCGCTCGAGCTGCTCGCGCAGCCGTTGCGAGCCCTCCGCGAACATCGCTTCGGCCTGGGCGGAGAACTGAGCGGGAAGATCGCCGTCGAGCAGCGGACGCCACTCGGCGAGGCCGCCGAGCAGCGATTCGAGTCTGGAGGCGAGTTGGACCGCTTCCTTGGCCCGAGGGTCGAGCACGCCGGCGGATCGATCGAGATGCGCGGCCACGTCGCGGGCCTTGGCGAGCATGCTCTCCACGCCGCCGCGAACCTGGCCATCGAGCTCTCGGCAACGCTCCAGAAGCTCGCTCCGCTGCCGGAGATCCTCTTCGAGGGTCCGGCGCACGCCGTCGGCATGCTCGAGCAGACGAACCAACTCTCCTCCGGCATGCCGCATCGCCGCGAGGGACTCGTCGCGACGCCGGTTGCTCTCCTCCGCCTGGCGTCGGAGCTCCTCCCCGAAGCGAGTGGTGGACTCCTGGAGGTTGGACTCCATGCGCAGGAGCCGTTGCTCGAACTCCGCGAGGCGGACCGCGTCGGCCTCGAGTCGGGAGGCTCGTTCGGCGAGGTCCTGCTCGAAGCGAGCGACGACGCGCGAGGCGATCTCGCCGGCAAGCTGCTCCCACTGCTCGAGTCGGTTTCTTCCAAGGCTGTCGAGACGGCCCGCGAAGCTCGTCGAGGCCTCCTCGGTCCGCTGCAGGAGATCACCCAACTTGGCGGACGCGACCTGCTGCACCTCGTCGATCCGACGCGCGAAGGTGTCCTGCTCGGCGAGCGAACCCTCGAAGCGGCGGAGTTGCACATCGAGGGCCTGCAGCATCTTCGCGCCAAGTGCCAGCCGCTCGTGAAGGTCGGTCGAGGTCCGGACCGCTTCGGTCGAACTCGCCGCGGAGGGCCAGGCGACGTTGGGGGAGGAGGCGGTGGTGAACGGGCTCGGCATGCTGCGCTCCGGGGCTCGGGTCGGCGTCGGATCGAGGGGGGAATCGGACGAAGGCGTCGGACAGGCCGATGCGGAGACGCTGAGCGCGTCGGCGGAACCGACGAGACTCGACTGAGGGCTGGACGTGGATGCAGGCGTCGCCATGGGGCATCCCGAGTCCGGCCCGTCCGGCAGCGCCGCACGGACCTTGTTCCGATCAACCGGCTAGGGTCGGCGGTTCCCGGGCGGATGCTCGACTTTTTCGGACCTGCTCAACCGGTGGCGGGAGCGCGCGAGATGGTCGAAAGCGACGCCCCCTCGGCGACGCGGCGCTGCGCATCGCGGAACCTCGCGAGCCACCCGTCGGCCGCCCGGCCCCGATCGGCGAGGCTGAACCCGAGTTCGACGAGTTCTTCCGCCGCGATCTGGCTCGGTGGACGCGACAACGTGAAGGCGTCGCCGCCCTCGATTCGGTGCAGGTGTCCCTTGGCCACCAGTGCGTCGATCATCCGTCCGACCGCCCCGGACGGAAGCGACAACGCCGCGGCGGCGCGTTCGGGTTCGAGCGATTCGCCAGCCTCGAAACGCCTGGCGGCATGCTCCATGAGCGAGAGGATCTGCCCCGGGTCCACGAAGTCGGTGCGGCCAGACTCGTCCTCGAGGTCGTCGAGGCTTCGGTGCCGCAGCGCCTGCAGCAGGCTCGCGATCTGCAGGCCGAGCAGCACGAACATCCACATCAGGTAGGTCCAGAACATGAAGAGCGGCACCAGCCCGAGCGATCCGTAGAGCCCGCTGAGCGCGAAGGCGTTGCGGAGATAGAGCCCCAGAAAGCTCCGGCCGATCATGAGGAGCACCGCGGTGACGAACGCGCCGACGAGCACCGGCTTCGCCTGCATCCGGGTGTTGGGCACCCAGAGGTAGGCGGCGAACCAGAACGCCCAGACGAGCAGGAAGTCCACGACTCCCGAGACGACATGGGTCCAGCCCCCGAAGTCCGCGACCTCCCGCATCGCTTCGCCGACCCTGCTGTTCAGGATCGGCAGGACCGCCAGTGCGAGCGGGCCGAAGGTGAGCGCGAACCAGTAGATCGGGATGCGGGCCCACCAGCTGCGCGCCCGCGGAGCGCGGCAGATCTCGTTGAAGCACGTCTCGATGGTCACGAGGACCCAGATCGCGGAGAAGGCGACCACGCCGAAGCCGATCCATCCGAGCGTCGAGAGATCGAAGCTTGCCGCGTACGAGACGAGTTCCGAGGCCCAGACCCCGAGGCTCACCGGCTCGGCGGTCTTTCCGGCGGAGGCGGGCAGGACCAGTTGGACACCATCCATGCCGAGGGCGTCGACGGCCCGCTCGACGACCTCCGGAAGTCGATCTCCGAGCACCGACTTCGCGACGACGGTGGCGACGACGAGCACCGGCAGCAGTCCGAAGAGCATCCGGAAGGAGAGGGTCGCGGCCATCTGGCTGGCGCGGTCCTCCGAGAGATGCCGGAGGCTGAAGCGGCCGACTCGGTAGGCATGGCGTGTGGACTTCTGCCAGCGGGAGAGCTGTCCGACGGGATCGGTCAGTGCAGCCCGGATCCAATCGATCGATTCGCGCAGCTTCATGTCGTGAGTTCCTCGATTGCGTTCGTCGCGGCACACGCGCACCGTAGAATCGACCCATGGCTCGATCGAGAACCTCTTCTTCGGCGAAGTCCCCGGCTCGACCGGCGGCGGAGCCCGGTCCGGGACGGGTCCGGCTCCAGAAACTGCTCGCCGATGCGGGGATCGCCTCTCGTCGGGCCTGCGAGGAGATGATCCTCGCAGGCGAGATCGAAGTCGATGGGGAGACCGTCACGACCTTGCCGTGCCTGGTCGACCCGAAGACCGCTCGCATCTCGGTCCGCGGCATGACCCTCGCCCCTCCTGCGGCCTCGCGCACCGTGATGGTCTTCAAGCCGCGCGGAGTCGTCTGCACCAGTTCCGATCCCCACCGTCGCCGGCGTGCGATCGACATCGTGCCGCCGCGTCCGGGCGAGCGGCTCTACGCGGTGGGGCGACTCGACGTGGACAGTTCGGGACTGCTGCTGCTCACCAACGACGGGGAACTCGCGAATCGGCTGACCCATCCTCGCTACGGCGTCCACAAGGGCTACGAGGTGATGATCGAGGGCCGCATCGACGAGACGTCGGTGGAGAAGCTCAAGCGCGGCGTCTTCCTGCCGCACCGACGACGCGAGGGCGGTTCGAAGGCCGCCGCGGCGGACCTCAAGGTGCTTCGTCGCGACCGAGATCGCAGCGTGCTCTACGTGCAGTTGTCCGAGGGCCGCAATCGCCAGATCCGACGCATGCTCGAGCGACTCGGCCACGAGGTGAAGAGGCTGCGGCGGGTCTCGATGGGGCCACTGACCCTCACGGGGCTCCGCCCGGGCGAGTGGCGTGAACTGCTGCCGACCGAACTCGAGGCGCTCGAGCGGGCCGCCTTCGGGACGCGGGCATCGTCGAAGTCGGCCAAGCGACCGAAGAAGGCGAGCTATCCGAAGCCGCGGCGGAGCAAGTCGCGGGGGGG
>JBMSXH010000127.1:0-6784 GCA_049425445.1 Phycisphaerales bacterium
ACCCGCGGCCCGCGGGCGGCCGCCCGCGGGAGGGGCGCCGAGCGGCGGCGAGCCCGACGCCGACGGCGCGTTCACCCTGCGGCTCGCGGCGAACGGCCGCGGCGCGATCGTGTTCGCGTCCCCCGCGCTGCGATGACTCCGGCGGCGATCGCCGCTCAGAACACGCTGTCGGGGAAGTAGAACCGCTTCGCGTTCTCGGGCAGGATCAGCTCGACGTCGATCATGAGGTGGCTCGGCATGAACTTCATGACCTCGTCGCGGTTGCCGTCCTCGAGCACCGAGACCGCCATCTGGATGCCGGTCGCGATCATCGAGGGCGGATAGGTGATGTCGGCCGGATACATCCGGTCCTTGTCCATCACCCGCTTGACGATGTCCTTCATGCCCGCGCCGCCGAGGATCCACATCTCGTCCTGACGCCCCGCCTCGACGATCGCCTGCTCGACACCGAGGGCCATGTCGTCGTCGCTCGCCCAGACCGCGTCGATCTTCGGCGCCTTGACGAGGATGTTCTGCATCACGTCGAGCGACTTCTGGCGATTCCACATGCCGCTGTCGCGTCCGACGATCTCGATGCCCGGATGCTGCGCGAAGACCTCCATCGCCGCCTCGACCCGCGCGGTGTTCACGGTGCAGGGAATGCCCTCGAGCACCACGATCTTCCCGGTGCCGCCGAGCCGCTCGACGATGAACTCGGCGCTCTTGCGGCCGAACGAGGCGTTGTCGCCCTCGAGGAAGATGTCCGCGACCGGCTCGAGGAAGCCGCGATCGACGTTGACGATGAGGATGCCGTTCTCGTGGGCCTGCTTGGCGACCGGCGTGAGCGGCGCGGACTCGGTGGCGAGCACCACCAGGCCGTCGACGCCCTGGGTCATCATGTTCTCGATGTCCTGGATCTGCTTGTCGGGGGTCTCCGCGGTCTGGAAGAGCCACTCGACCTCGGGGTGCAGCTCCATGGCCTGCTTCGCCCACCACACGACGCCCGCGGTCCAGCCGTGGTCGGCCGCCGGCACGCTCACGCCGATCTTGATCTTCTTCGCCGGCTCGACGCTGCGAGCGGCGCCGTCACCGGAGCCACACGCGGAGAGCATGAATGCCGAGAGGAACGCGGCGCCGATCGCGAGGGATCGCACGATGGACATGAGGGGACTCCTTGGAAGGATCTGAGGCGTCGGTCGAGGCGACGCGCCTCGGTGCGGGCGACGCCGGCCGTGGCCCTGCGTCGCTTGCGGGGGAGGATCGTAGTGGTTCCCGTCGCCCCCTGTGCGCCCCCCCGCTCGCTCAGCTGGCCCGGCCGCGCTGGATCAGCACCGCCAGCACGATGATCACCCCCTTCACGAAGCCCTGCCAGTAGACCTCGACCTGCCAGAGGCTCAGCATGTTCGTGATCATCACGAGGATGAGGACGCCCATCAGGGTGCCCCACACCCGGCCCCGGCCGCCGGTCATGCTCGTGCCGCCGATGACGACCGCCGCGATCGCGTCGAGTTCGGCGTAGAGCCCGAGCTGCGAGCTGCTCACCGAGTTCATCCGCACCGTGCTCGCGATGCCGCCGAGCGCCGCGCAGAAGCCGACGATCGTGTAGGACCAGAGCTTGACGCGGGCGACCGGCACGCCCGAGTATCGCGCCGCGAGTTCGTTCGAACCCACCGCGACGAGATGCCGACCGAGCCGCGTGCGCGAGAGCGTGAGCTGCCCGATCACCACCACCGCGAGGAAGACGAGGATCGTCCAGTAGAAGACGACCGGCTTGTCGTAGGCGTTGACCACGCCGGGGATCGTGATGCCGTCGCGTCCGATCGCCTGCACCGCGGTGATCGCGGGATTCGCGCGGATCTCGCCGCCTTCGGCGAGGGCGAGGGTGATCGATCGGAATCCGATCAGGCCTGCCAGCGTCGCGATGAACGCGGGGATGCGCCCGAGCGTGACGAGCCCGCCGTTGAGCAGACCGCACGCGAGCCCCACGCCGATCGCCGCCCCGAAGCCCGCGAGCATCGGCACGAACTGGCCCGAGCCGTCGTCGGCGACCATGCCCGCAAGGCCGTTCATCGCAAGCATGCCGACCGCGGCGGCGAGGGCCATGACCGCGCCGACCGAGAGGTCGATGCCGCCGGCGACGATGACGAGCGTCATGCCCACCGCGACGATGCCGACCGCGGCGTTCTGGTTGAGCAGGTTGCGGAGGTTCTCCGGCTTGAGGAACGCCTCCCCCTGCCAGATCGCGTTGAACGCGAAGAGCCCGATGAAGGCGACGATCACGCCGTACTGCTGCAGCAGATCGAGGAACCGGACCCGTGAGAGGGTTCCGGCGTTGGACGCGACGTCGCTCATGCAGCCTGCTCCGAGACGCCTGCGGCGAGGCGCATGATCGACCGCTCGGTCTCCTCCGGCGACTGCGCGACGGGATCGACCTCGCCGACGATCCTTCCCTGCCGCATCACCGCGATGCGGTGGCAGAGTCCGATCAGTTCGGGAAGTTCGCTCGAGATCACCAGGCACGCGAGGCCGTCCGCGGCAAGCGTCGCGACGAGGCGATAGAGCTCGCGCTTCGCGCCGACGTCGACGCCGCGGGTCGGCTCGTCGAGCAGCAGCACGGAGGGCTTCACGTCGAGGCGGCTCGCGACCGCGAACTTCTGCTGGTTGCCGCCCGACAGCGTGCGCATCGGCGCCTCCGCGTCCGGGCAGCGGATGTCGAGGGCGCGGATCCACGATCGGGCCGCCTCGCGCTCGCGCCCCCGCCGCGGGACGATCGGGCCGTAGGCCGCGAGGTTCGGCAGCGTGAGGGTGTCGCGGCAGGCCAGTTCCACGAAGACGCCGCGTCCCTTGCGATCCTCGCTCACGTAGGCGACGCCGCGATCGAGCGCCTTCCGCGCCGAGCGGAATCGCACCGCGCTTCCGTCGAGGACGAGTTCGCCCTGCCGCATGGCGCGAAGGCCCGCGATCGCCTCGGCGAGTTCGGTGCGCCCACTGCCCACGAGTCCGGCGAGGCCGAGGATCTCCCCCGGAACGAGGTCGAGCGAGGCGCCGGCGACGCGGCCGGGCACGACCACGCCGCGAGCGGAGAGCCGCGGAGGCGCGGCCGGACGCGGCGACCGAGGCGGGAAGACGTCGGCGAGTTCCCGGCCGACCATGAGGGACGCGAGCCGGTGCGCGTCGCTCTCCGCAGGGGTCGTCTCCGCCACGAGCCGGCCGTCGCGCAGCACGCTGACGCGATCGCAGAGGTCGCGGACCTCCGGAAGCAGGTGGGAGATGTAGACGATGGCGGTGCCGCCGGCCCGAAGTCGCCGGATCAGGGCGAAGAGGGTGCGGGTCTCGCGCTCCGAGAGCACCGCGGTCGGTTCATCGAGGATCAGCACCTTCGACTGCTGGGAGAGCGCCTTCGCGATCTCGACGAGCTGCTGCTGGGCGACGGGGAGATCGCCGACGGCGGTGTCCGGATCGATCGCGGCGCCCACCTCCTCGAGCCGCCGCGTCGCCTCCGCCCGCATCGCGGCCCGCCGGATGAAGCCGAACCGGCGCGGCTCGCGCCCGAGCACGATGTTCTCCGCCGCCGAGAGCGCCGGGGCGAGGTTCAGTTCCTGATGGATCATCGCGACCCCCGCGTCGGTCGCCTCGCGGGCGCTCCGCGGGGCGAAGGGGCGACCGTCGAGCGTCAGCCGGCCCTCGTCGGGGCGCTCGATGCCCGCGAGGATCTTCATGAGCGTGCTCTTGCCGGCGCCGTTCTCGCCGATCACGCCGTGCACCTCGCCCGCGGCGAACCGCAGGCTCACGCGATCGAGCGCCTTGACGGCGGGGAATCGCTTGCCGATCTCGTGGACCTCGAGCACCGGTGGAGGATAGCGGGAGGACGCGTCCGCTCGCGTCAGCGGAACCGGCTCGACACGAGCCGCCACGCGGTGAAGAAGACCGCGAAGCCGAAGCCGATCCAGGCGAGGAGCGCGAGGTGCCCCGAATCGTCGCGCATGCTGTCGGCGAGCATGAGCACCGCGCCGCCGAGGAGCAGCGCCGCCACGAAGATCGCGCTCGCGAGCTGCCCCGCCGCGGCGCGGATCGTCTCGGTGAGGGTGTCGAGCCCGCGATGCTCGAGGTTGATCGTGAAGCGGTCGCGGCGGAAGGCGTAGAAGACGCTCCGCAGCTGCGACGGCAGCCGTTCGAGGGTGTTGGCGTAGCCGAGCATGCTCCGCCGCAGCCGTCGCCGGATCGCCCCGAACCCGTACTGACGCTTCACGAGCCGTTCGATGTGCGGACGAACGTGGGTGACCAGATCGAACTCCGGCGCGAGCCGCTCGCCGACGCCCTCGATGGTGGTGATCGCCTTGATCAGGAAGACGATGTCGCTCGGCACGCGAAGCCGGTTCTTGCGGACCTTCTCGAAGAACTCCTCGAGCATGCGGCCGAGGTCGAGCTTGGCGAGCGTCGCGCCCTGGAACTTCCCGATGAACTCCCAGACGTCGGCGCGGAACGCCCGGTCGTTGACGATCGCCGGGTCCGCGTCGCTCAGCCCGACCACCACGTCGAGCACGGTGTCGAGGTCGGCGGTGACCACGCCCTGCACGAGATCGGCGAGCTGCGCCGCGGTGCCGGGATCGATCTGCCCCGTCATCCCGCAGTCGATGAAGACGATCGAGCCGTCCTCGCGGGCGAAGATGTTGCCCGGGTGCGGGTCGGCGTGGAAGAAGCCGAACTCGAGGCACATCCGGAAGACCGCGTCGGCGCCGACGGAGACGACCTGCTCGGCGCGGTCCCTTGTCCAGTCGCCGCGATCGACGGTCGAGAGCAGCGTGCCGAACACCTCGTCCATCGCGAGCACGCGGCGGGTGGTCATCTTCCAATGGACCCGCGGGAACCGCACCCGCGTCGCGGCGACGCCTTCGGGCGCCGGCTCGCGGGCACTGGGGTGGAAGAGACCGTTGAAGCGATCGCACGAACGGCCCTCGTGCTCGAGGTCGACCTCGCGCGACAGCTCCTCGGCGAACTCCCGCACCACCTCGGTCGGGCTGTAGGCGAGGTCCTTGAAGCGGTGCTCCACGAAGCCCGCGAGGAACTTCAGGATGTCCATGTCCGCCGCGACGATCCGCTCGGCGTCGGGGCGCAGGATCTTGAGGACGACCCGCGTGCCGTCGCGGCCGACCGCCCGATGCACCTGCGCCATCGACGCGGCCGCGATCGGCGTCTCCTCGATCGACTCGAAGACCTCGTCGAAGCGCGGACCGAACTCGTCGACGAGCCGTTCGCGGATGAGGGCGAACGGCACCGGCGCGACGGTCGCATGGAGCTTCGAGAACTCCGTCGCCCAGTCCGGCGGGATGAGGTCGGGGCGAAGGCTCAGGACCTGCCCGAGCTTCACGAAGGTCGGGCCGAGTTCCTCCATCGCCATCCGCAGCCGCTGCGGCAGCGGCATCGCCTCGACGGTGGGGTCGACCGGCCGACCCAGCGTGCGCTGCACCGCCCGCCGCAGGGCCCCTTCGAGGTGGAGTTCCTCCACCACGTTGCGGAAGCCGTAGCGCACCAGCACCGAGAGGATCTCGCGGGTGCGGCGGGCGTCGCGGAGGGTTCGTCCGATGCCGAGCATGGCACCACCGTAGGGGGTTTCGCCGCCCGAGGCGTGCGTCCGGCGGCGGCTTGGAGGAAGGATCGCCGGAGCCGTCGCGTGTCGCCCGCCAACGATCGACCGGGTCGCGCCGATGGCCGGCCGATCCGGCTCGGGTCGCGACGTGACCGCAGACGAGCCCGCGATCCCGTTCCGGCGACTTTTCGGACCTGCGGGCGGGCGTGGATCGCGATCGCCGGCAGCCCGCGCGAGCGAGCCAATCCGCGCCAAGCGAACAAGACGTCTTCAGCGAGACGGTTCCCCGGGCCGATCGTCTTGACCGTTCAAGAGGCGTGGGTACCCTACTCCGCCCACAACCCAATCCCCTGTAGCTCAATGGTAGAGCGAGCGGCTGTTAACCGCTAGGTTACTGGTTCGAGTCCAGTCGGGGGAGTTACCAAAGCGGGTTGGCCGAGAACGGTCAACCCGCTTGTTCATTGATGCGGGGTGCTGAAACATCGATCCTGACGCCCAAGGCTTCATCTTGGGGGCATCTTCGCGCTCCCTGGCGCTCTCTCGGGTTCTCGCATCAACCGCGTTCGGATCGCGCCCGAAGCGCCCCCAAGCCGCGTTCACGCGGGGTTGCTCTCTCGCGCTCTCTGCTCTCGGTTCACAGCGCCGGGCCGAATGTGGCGCCCGCGAACAACCTGGTTGACGGCGGCAGCGCAGCGGCAAATGAAATAGGTAGGGGAACTTTCGATCCCTGCCCCATGCCCACTGCTCCAACACCATCCATCATCGTCGACCCCGCCTTCGCCATCCGCATCGCCCTAGTCAAGCAGATGCGGCCGCGCGAGCTGCGGGAGGTCTATCGCCACACCTTCGGCCGTGAGACGACTTCGGGGAACCGAGCCTGGCTCGTCCGCGCGATCACGACCCGCCTGAGGGAGATCGACATGAGCCACCAAATCCCGGTGGCGCTGGCAGTCGCTCGGGCGGTGGCGAAGGACTTCGGCTGTGAGGCGAGCTTCGCGAGCTACCTCGAGACCCTGCCGCCCTGTGACCCGATTCCCCGACCAGCCGAGGATGCGTTCGAGCGACCGCTCGCCGCCGAGGGCCGGGATCCGCGCATACCGCCGCCTGGCACGGTGCTCGTCAGGCACTTCGGTGATCGCGACTACCGCGTGACCGTGACGGATGACGGGTTCATGCTCGGCAGGCACCGCTACCGCTCGCTGAGCGCGGTCGCGAAGG
>JBMSXH010000128.1:0-6754 GCA_049425445.1 Phycisphaerales bacterium
GCACCGACGCCTGCGACCAGTCGATGCGCGGGATCGCGATCGCCGCCGCGACGAGCGTCGCGAGCGCCAGCACGGGCATGACGAGCTTCATGAACCGGTCGAGCCAGGTGTATCCGCCGATGGCGAGCAGCCCCGCGCAGAGCAGCATGATCGCGGCGGAGACC
The DNA here is from genome assembly GCA_049425445.1 of Phycisphaerales bacterium. Classification (GTDB taxonomy): domain Bacteria; phylum Planctomycetota; class Phycisphaerae; order Phycisphaerales; family SM1A02; genus VGXO01. The sequence continues at coordinate 165 of JBMSXH010000128.1, forward strand.
GCGGCGGGGCCGTTCGCGGAGCCGACGGTCGCCTCGAGCGTGCCGCCGAGATCGAAGAGCGCGATGGCGACGCCCGCGGTGACGAGGGTGACCACCGCGGTCACGGTGAACATGGTGGCGAGGGTCAGCAGCGCGAAGGCGAGGAGCACCCACGAACCTTGCCGCCGATAGCCGTCGAGCAGCGGGCGTCCGGTCGCGGCGGAGAAGTGCGGACCGAATCGGAACGCCGGAAACTTCACCACGTTCGCCAGCAGCACCACCCCGACCATCCCGATCCCGAAGGCCGCTCCGGCCCGGGTCGACTGGACGAGGTGCGAGACCCCGATCGCGGCGCCGGCGAAGAGCAGCCCGGGCCCGAAGGCGCTCAGGAAGGAGCGTCGAGGGCCGGACTCGCCACGATTCGATCTCGATTCGACCATGCCGGCTCCGTCGGCGATCCTTGCCCAGGAACGCCCTCGAACGAGATCGATATCGGCGAGGCTTCCGCGTCGGCACGAGACTCCTCGACGCCCTCGGTTCCACGACTCCGCTTCCGTCACCGCGGCGAAGACGCCTCCCCCAATGCCCGAACTCCCCGAAGTCGAACGAGGACGCGAGATCGCCGAACTGGTCTGTCGCGGACGGCGCATCGAGTCGGTGCACTGCCCGGAAGACGCCATCGCGCTTGCAGGCACCTCCGCCACGAAGGTTCGTCGCGCCTTGCGGGGGGCGACGGTCGCCGCGGTCGGTCGCCATGGCAAGCAGCTCTGGTTCGAGCTCGACCGCCGGCCGTGGCTGCTGGTCCACTTCGGAATGACGGGGGCCTTCAGCGGATACGAGGCCTCGGCGTCGAGCGAGCGACCGCGGTTCTGCCGCCTCGAACTCGCCCTCGAAGGCGGCCGCCGGCTGGCGTTCACCGATCCGCGGCGATTCGGTCGCCTCGGCCTCGCCCACGATCCGCGCGGCGAGCCGCCGGTCTCGCGGCTCGGGTTCGATCCGCTGCTCGGCATGCCGGACGCCCGCACCTTCAAGGCCCTGATCGCGCCCCGCCGCGGCAACGTGAAGGGCGTGCTGCTCGATCAGTCGTTCGCGGCGGGCGTCGGCAACTGGATCGCCGACGAGGTCCTCTACCAGGCGAAGGTCGATCCGCATCGCCGCGTCGATTCGCTGTCGAACTCCGAGATCGCCGCCATTCGCTCGAAGCTGGCCTCGGTGATCCGGGTGGCCGTCGAGGCGAAGTCGGTCTCCGCGAGGTTCCCGAAGACGTGGCTCTTCCATCGCCGCTGGGGCAAGGACGCGTCGGCGACGACGCACGACGGCCGCCCGCTCCGGCACGAGACGATCGCGGGCCGAACCACCGCGTGGGTGCCGGAGGTCCAGCGTTGAACGCGGTCTCGGGATGGTGGCCCCAGTGGTTCCCGCCGGACCTGCGGCTTCCGTTCCGGACGCAGTTGGCGGTCCATTGGCGCGCGAATCTGCTCATGCTCCGTTCGCCTTCCGCGATCGCGGGGTTCTGCGGCTGGAGCTTCCTGCCGCTGGTGCCGCTGATGGCGGCGGCGTGGGCGGCCGGCTGGTTCACCGGCGAGCCGCGCGGGCTCGCGAGCCCGGCGGGCCTCGCGATGTACGGCCTCGCCGCGGTCGCCTACCTGCTGCTGCAGCACGTCGCCTTCATCCGCGCGATCGACCGAACCTACCTCCCGTTCGTCCGAGACGCGCTTCGTCTTCGGGGCATTCCGGTCTGCCGGGGGTGCGGGCATCGACTGTCGGAAGGAACCTCGCGGTGCCCCGAATGCGGCCGCATGGGACCGCCGGGATCGCCCGCGAGACCCTAGACTCCCCGCCCCTCCGACCCGGCAGTCCGACCTTGAAGATCCGCAACTTCTCCATCATCGCCCACATCGACCACGGCAAGAGCACCCTTGCCGACCGCCTGCTTCAGGCCACCAAGGCCGTGAGCGAGCGGGAGGCGCGGGAGCAGCTGCTCGACTCGATGGATCTCGAGCGGGAGCGCGGCATCACCATCAAGGCCTCCGCGGTCACGGTGAACCACGAGATCGACCGCGATCGATACCAGTTGAACTTCATCGACACGCCCGGCCACGTCGACTTCACCTACGAGGTCTCGCGGGCGCTCTCGGCCTGTGAAGGCGCGATCCTCGTGGTCGACGCCGCGCAGGGCGTGCAGGCCCAGACCGTCGCCAATGCGTATCTCGCGATCGCCAACGACGTCGAGCTGATTCCGGTCGTCAACAAGATCGACCTTCCCGCGGCCGATCCCGACCGCGTCGCGATGGAGATCGAGCAGGTGCTCGGGCTTCCCGCGGAGGACTGCATCTACGTCTCGGCGAAGACCGGCCAAGGCATCCCGGAACTGCTCGAGGCGATCTGCAAGCGGCTCCCGGAGCCCCGCCCCGCGAAGACCGATCGGCTGCGGGCCCTGATCTTCGATTCGATCTACGACGACTATCGCGGCGTCATCGTCTACTTCCGCGTCTTCGACGGCGCGATCAAGACCGGCGACCGCATCCGCATGATGGGCACCGGGCGGACCTATCCGGTCACCGAACTCGGCCGCTACACGCCGCGGCAGCAGAAGGTCGATCGGCTCGGTCACGCCGAGGTGGGCTACATGGTCGCGGCGATCAAGACCCTCGGCGACGTGCGGGTCGGCGACACCATCACCCTCGACGCCAATCCCGCGGAGGAGCCGCTGCCGGGCTACGAGGAGCCGCGGCAGATGGTCTTCTGCGACTTCTATCCCTCGACCGGCGAGGGCGAAGGCGGCCGCCGCGCCGACTTCGAGACGCTCCGCGAGGCGATCGAGAAGCTCCACCTCAACGACGCGAGCTTCACCTACCAGACCCAGCACAGCGAGGCGCTCGGCTTCGGGTTCCGCTGCGGATTCCTCGGGCTGCTGCACATGGACATCGTGCAGGAGCGGCTCGAGCGGGAAGGCGGCGTGGAGGTGGTGCAGACCGCTCCCACCGTCAGCTACCTCGTCGACCTGCACGACGGCTCGACGGTCGAGATCCACAATCCCGCGGACCTTCCCGACCCGAGCGGCATCGCCGCGATCCGCGAGCCGATCGTGAAGCTCGAACTCATCTGCCCGACCGAATCGATCGGCGACCTGATGAGCCTCTGCGACAGCCGCCGCGGCATCTTCCGCGGGCAGAAGTTCGTCAGCGAGGGCCGTCAGATGCTCGAGTACGAGCTGCCGCTCGCGGAGATCATCTACGACTTCTACGACAAGCTGAAGTCGATGACCCGCGGCTACGGCACCATGGACTACGAGATCGTCGAGTACCGCGCCGCGGACCTCGCGAAGGTCTCGATCCTCGTGAACGGCAGCGCGGTCGAGGCCCTCAGCCTCATCGCCCACCGCTCGAACGCCGAGATGCGCAGCCGCGCGATCCTGGCCCGGCTCAAGAAGCAGATCGACCGGCACCAGTTCGAGATTCCGCTCCAGGCGGCGATCGGCACGCGGGTCATCGCCCGCGAGACGATCAAGGCGATGCGGAAGAACGTCACCGCGAAGTGCTACGGCGGCGACGTGAGCCGCAAGCGGAAGCTGCTCGAGAAGCAGAAGGAAGGCAAGAAGCGGATGAAGATGGTCGGCTCGGTCAACATCCCGCAGGAGGCCTTCCTCGCGGTGCTCGAGCAGGGCGAGTAGCGCGCGGGCCACGTCACGCGGTGATCGCTCGCTTCGCTCGGCGGGCGGTCATTTGGACGTGATGGACGGGATGGACTTGATGGACCCGGAGGGCGAAGCGCTGCACCTGGTGCGGAGGCCGACGAGTGGCGACCAGGTTCGTCTCCTCCTCTCCTCCTCTCCTCCTCTCTCCTTACTCCTCTTTCCTTACTCCTCTCTACTCTCTCACCGTCATCCGCCGCCGAAACGCGTCTTCGAGCGCGGCCTTCGCCTGCGGCACGGTCGGACACGCTTCGCCGAGTTCCCGCGCGAGGCTCGTGACCGGTCGCCCCGCGAGTCCGCAGGGCACGATCAGCCCGAAGTGCGAGAGATCCGGATCGACGTTGAGCGCGAGGCCGTGCATCGAGATGCCGCGGCCCACCCGAACGCCCATCGCCGCGATCTTGCCGGCCGCCGGCCCCTCGCCGACCCACACGCCGGTGGCAGAGGGATCTCGCCGCCCGATCACGCCGAGGCCTTCGATCACGTCGATCACGACCTGTTCGAGCAATCGCATGTGACTCGTCACGCGAAGCCCGAGTCGCGGAAGATCGAAGATCGCGTAGGCGACCACCTGGCCGGGCCCGTGGTAGGTCACGTCGCCCCCTCGATCGGTCTCGCGCCGCTCGATCCCGGGGCGAGCGAGGGCCGCCTCGCTCGCCAGCACGTTGCCGGCGGCGGTGGGTCGACGCGAGACCGTGATCACCGGCGGATCGTGCTCGAGCAGGAAGATCCGCATGGGCTCGCCCGCCTCGCGGCCGGCGAACAGCCGGTCGCGGGCCGAACGCTGGATCGCGAGGGCCTCGTCGTAGGAGATCCGACCGAGGTCCTCCACCGCCAGATCGCCCGGGGCGATCGGACAAGGCACCGGGCCCTCCGCCGCCGTCGGGGCGGGATCCGAGGGCACGCCGCCCGTCCCAGCGAGCGATCGATCGTCGAGACTCATGCCTCGCGAGCATACGTCGCGCGGGACGGCGCGCAATTCCTACAATCCCGCCCATGCCCAAGGTGCATGGCACCGCCATCCTCGAAGGCGAGATCGAACTCGCCGACGACGTCGAGATCGGACCCGGCTGCATCCTCACCGGGCCGATCCGAATCGGCGCGGGCACGCGGATGATGGCTCGGGCGACCCTTCAGGGTCCGCTCGTGCTCGGGGAAGGGAATCTGATCTGGCCCGGCGCCTGTCTCGGCATGGCGCCGCAGTCGGCCCGCTTCGACCCGTTCGAGCCTGGCCCAGGCGTGGTCGTCGGCGACCACAACTCCTTCCGCGAGCAGGTCACGATCCACCGCGCGACCCACGCGACCGATCCCACGCGGATCGGCAACCGCAACTACTTCATGGTCGGCTCGCACGCCGGGCACGACGTGGTGGTCGGCAACGGCTGCACGTTCGCCAACGGCAGCCTGCTGGGCGGGCACGCGGTGGTCGAGGATGGCGCGATCACCGGCGGCAACTCCGCGGTCCATCAGTTCGTGCGGGTCGGCTCCGGCTCGATGATCTCGGGCAGCACGGCGATCTCGCTCGACCTGATGCCCCACTTCATGGTGACCGCCACCAACTTCGCGGGCAGCCTGAACCTCGTGGGCCTTCGTCGCAAGGGTGCCACGCTCGCCGAGATCGAGTCGGTCCGCTGGGTCTACAAGACGATCTGCCGCGATGGCCTCGGCCTGCGGGCCGCCACCGAACGGCTTCATACGCGGGCCGCCGATCCCGTCGTCGCCCGCTATCTCGAGTTCATCGCCAAGAGCAAGCGCGGTCTCGTCACTCGCCATGGCCGCGAGGGAAGCGATCGCGAGCGATCCGCGGACATGGCCGTCTGATGTCCGTCGCCCTCGATGGCGCGGCCTCGACCGATCCGCAACTCTTCTTCGCGAATCTCGGCAGCGGATCCTCCGGCAACGCCAGCGTGATCGCGTGGCGGGAAGGCGTCGAGTCGCGGGCGATCCTGATCGACCTCGGGCTGTCGCCCCGCCGCGTGCGGGAAGCGCTCGCCACGCTCGGGCTGCGCCCCGAGCAGGTCGTCGCCGCGTGTCTCACCCATCTCGATCACGACCACTACGCGAAGAACTGGGACAAGGCCCTTCGTCACCGTTCGATTCCGGTCCACCTGCATGCGAGCCATCGCGAGGAAGCGACGCAGTCCGGCGTGCCGGAGGAACTGCTCCGGCCCTACGAGGACGCGTTCACCCCGCACGAAGGCGTCGAGGGATCCGCCACCCTCGCGCGGCACGACGAGGAGGGTTCCTCCGCCCTGCGATTCCGCTTTCCCCACGCCTCGATCGGATTCGCGACCGATCTCGGCGCGGTGCCCGACTCGATCCTCGAGGCCTTCGAAGGGGTCGACCTTCTGGCCATCGAGAGCAACCACTGTCCGCGCCTCCAGCAGGCCAGCCCAAGGCCCGCCTTCCTCAAGCGGCGGATCATGGGTGGCCGCGGGCACCTTTCGAACGAGCAGGCGATCGCGGCCATCGACGCGATCGCCCGTCGCTCGCGCCTCCAGCACGTGGTGCTGCTGCACCTGTCGCGGCAGTGCAACTGCCCGAACCTCGTTCGCAGCCTCTTCGCCGAGCGCCTGCCGCGCCTGCTGCCGAAACTCGCCATCACCCGCCACGATGCGATCACCGGCCCGCTGCGGATCGCCCCGAGCCGCCACGTCGCCCCCGACGTCGAGTCACTCGGCCTCTTCGAGTTCGCCTGAGCGGGCGGCCTCGGTCCAGCGAAGCGACAGCGACCGCGGCTCCCGTTCCCCCAACGCGACCACTTGCATCTGCCGCCAGCGGGACGCCTCGATCGGCGGCGATCCGATCGGCTCGCCATCGAGCCATAGCGGCACCAGCAGCGGCATGCCCGCCGGAAGTTCCAGGAGATCCGCCACGAGATCGCCGCCGAACCGGCCCTGCTCGTCGACCTCGCGAT
>JBMSXH010000129.1:0-6736 GCA_049425445.1 Phycisphaerales bacterium
CACGAGAAGCAGCGGCAGGGCGATCGAGACGAGCCAGATCGCGCCGAGCCGCCGCGCCGGGAAGACGAGCATCGCGCAAAGCGCATACGTCACGAGGATGTCGCCGTGCCAGAGGCCGTACGCGTGCACGAGTCCGAAGACGAAGAGCCACGCCATGCGGCGATAGAAGCGGCCCGCGTCGGAGGCGCCCTGACGCAACGGTCGGCGATCGAAGAGCGCGATTCCCGCCCCGAACATGAGGGCGAAGATCGTCATGAATCGCTGATCGAAGAGGAGGTGGGAAAACCGCCACGACCACCACTCGCCGGAGGAGAGTTCGCCCATCGCGAGCGGGTTCTGGTACGCCGCCGGGACGAGCGCGAACGCGAGGATGTTCATCGGCAGGATGCCGAGGATGGCGACGCCTCGCAGCAGGTCGAGCGAGGCGACGCGGCCGCCACCGCCGACGGTCACGTCTCCCATGCCTCGGCCAGCCCGGCGCTCGGCGCAGTCCGCTTGGTCGCGTCACCTTCGGCGAAGGTCTCGATGAGCGGCGGTTCCACGAGGGCGGGTTCGGTCGCGGCCCGTTCGATGGCGGCCGCGGCAAGCGACCCGTCTCCATGCACCTCTTCGACCTTGACCGCCACCCGCCGAGAGACGCCACGCTGCGGCATGGTCACGCCGTAGAGCAGGTCGCAGTGGCTCATCGTGCGCTTGTGGTGGGTGATGACGATGAAGTGGCTGCGGTCGAGGAAGGGCTTGATCGCCTGGCAGAAACGCTCGACGTTCGCCTCGTCGAGCGCCGCGTCGACCTCGTCGAGCACGCAGAACGGGGCGGGCCGGCTGCGGAAGATCGCCATCAGCAGGGCCACCGCCGTCATCGCCTTCTCGCCGCCGGAGAGCTGGTCGAGCACGCGAGGCTCCTTGCCCGGCGGCTTCGCGCGGATCTCGATCCCGGACTCGAGCCAGTCGATGCGTCCCTGCTCGTCGGGAACGAGCGCGAGTTCCGCGCTGCCGCCGCCGAAGAGCTTGCGGAACATGCCGTCCGTGCCGGCGAAGTGCTCGCGGACGCGGGTGAAGGTCTTCTCGAAGCGCACGCGGCTCACCTCGTCGAGACGGCCGATCAGCTCCTCGAGGCGTCCCTTGGCCTCGTCGATGTCCTCGACCTGCTTCTTGAGATCGTCGTGGCGTCCCTCGAGCTCCGCGAGTTCCTCGATCGCGTCGAGGTTCACGTTGCCAAGCGCCGCGATCTCGCGTCGCAGATCCTCCGCCTCGACTCGCGCGGCCTCGAGGTCGAGGGCGCAGCCGCCGGCGAGCTCACGGTCCTCGCGGTAGGGGCGGTAGGCCTCCATGAGCTCGAGCTCGAGCTCCTCGCGGGTCTGCTCTTCGAGCGTTTCCCGACGCACCTCGAGCTCGCGTCGGCTCATCTCGACGGCGTGGTGGTTCCGCTCGATCCGGCTCGCCTGATCGCGGGCCTCCTCGAGCAGCGATCCCGCCTCGCGAGCCTTCGCGTCGGCCTCGTCCGCGGCCTGGTTGGCCGCCTCGACGTCGCGCACGAGCGTCTCCGCCTCGGCCTCGGCCCGCGCCGCGGCCTCGGTGGCCTCCGCGACGACGGCGAGATGCCGCTGTCGCTGCTCCTCACGTCGGCCGAACTGTTCGGCGAGCACCTTGGTCTGGCGACGGGCCTCCTCGAGTTCACGCTCGAGATCCCATCGCTGCCGACGGGCCGAGTCGGCGGCGGCGGCGGCGCGAGCGAGCGTCTGCCGCGCTTCGCCGAGCGACTCGGTGGCCGCGTCGAGCGATGACCGGTCGGCGAGCGACTTCGCACGGGCGCCTTCGATTCTCGAGGTCTCCTCGGCCAGAAGCGACTCGAGCGAGGCGTGACGCCGCTCGAGGTCTTCCTGCTCCCGGGTGGCGGCCGCCGCGCGCTCCGACAGCGTGCGACGACGCTCCTCGAGGTGGGTGCGCTCCTGCTCGAGTCGATCGATCAGGCCGCCGCATCGCTCCGCCTCGACCTGATGCGACACCGCCTCGCCGCCGGCCTTCTCGATTCGGGCGCTGCAGCCCGCGGCTTCGGCGCGATTGCCCTCGAGGGCGGTGGCGAGGGTGCCTTCGCTCTGGGCGAGGTTCGCGATCTCGGCGTCGATCGAGGCGATCTCCTTCGCGAGATCGGCCGCCTCGGCGCGACGCTCGAGATAGCCGCTGTGGCCATCCTTCGTCCGCTCCGCCGGCTGGCCGACGCGAACCGATCCGTCGGGCGCGACGAGCGATCCGTCGATCGCGACGACCGTGGCGCCTTCGAGCGGGCCGCCGGAGGAAGTCCAGCGCAGCGCGGTCGCCAGATCCGGTGCCGAGTAGACGTCCTCCAGCAGCCGGTCCGCGAGACCGACGAGATCCTCACGGATCCGCACCAGGCTTCGCAGGGCGCACGAGCCGGCCGGAATCGCGCGGGCACGCGACGAGCCCTTGATGGCGGTCTCGAGCGGCAGGAACGAAAGGCCGCCGCCGACCGCCTCGACGCTCGCGGCGCCCGCCGCGATCTCGCCGCGAGCGGCGGTCGCGAAGAGCTGCAGTCGATCGCCCAGCGCCGCTTCGACGATCGAGGCGTCGCGGCGATCGACTTCGAGCAGATCGCCGACGAGGCCGATCACCCAGGGGAATCGCTCCGGCGCGGCAAGGACTCGTCGCACCGCGTCGTCGAGTCCTTCACCGGACTGCCGCCACTCCTCGAGCAGGCGCCGACGCGAGGCGAGCGAAGTGCGGCGATCGCGGAGCCCGTCGAGCGCCTCGGCGACCTTGCCGCGGCGCTCGTCGATCTCGGCGGCGCGTCGACCGACCTCGGCGAGTTCGGCGCGGGCTTCGTCTCGAAGCCTCTCGGCCTCGGCAAGGGCCTGCGCGGCCGCGTCGCGGCGAGCGCGGTGGCCGGCCAGCGACTCCTCGAGCGGCGCCGATCGTTCGGCAACCTCGGCGAGATCGCGGGTGTGCGCGGCGGCCCGCTCCTTCGCGCCTGCGAGGCGGGCGGCAAGCTGCGATCGTTCGCTGGCGATGCGGGAGGCGGACTCCTGCAGCCGCTCGAGCGCCGCCTGGCTCTCGATCACCGCCGCGGCCACGGCGGCCCGCTCGGTGCTCAGCCGCTCGACCTCCCGTTCGCCCTCCGCGGCGGCCTCCGCCGCGGCAGCGAGCTGCTCGGCGGACTCCTCGAGTCGCTGCTCGAGGCTCGCGATCCGCTGGGCATCCTCCTCGAGCCGACGTCGATCCTCCTCCTCGCGAAGGGCGATCTGGTCGAGGTTCTGCTGGGTGAGCTCGGCCTTCTGGCGGTGCTGCTTGGCCTCGCCGAGCAGTTCGATCCGACGCTGCCCGATGCGGTGCTTCTCCGCGATCGCCTCGTGTCGGGCGAGGTCGAGCTTCTCGCGACGCTCCTGCAGCGTCTCGAGGCTTCGCGTGAGTTCGATCCGCTCCGACTCGATGCGGCTCAGTTCGCTCGTCAGCCCCTCGAGCCGGACGACCAGCTCGTGGTACTGCTCGAGGACGAGCACCCGCCGCAGTTCGCGCCGACGCGTGTCGAGTTCCTGCCGCTTGCGAGCCTTCTCCGCCTGGCCGCGCACGATGCGAAGCCGCCGTTCGGTCGACGCGAACTGCTCGCGCACCGCGACGAGGCTTCGCTCGGCATGGTCGAGACGCCGCGCGGCCTCGACCTTGCGGAGCCGGAATCGGGCGACGCCGGCGGCCTCTTCGAGGATGCTGCGTCGCTCCTGCGGATTCGCGAGCAGCATCGAGTCCACCTTGCCCTGCTCGATGATCGAGTAGGCGTCGGTCCCGATGCCGGTGTCGAGGAAGAGCTCGCGGATGTCCTTCATCCGGCACTTGCGGCCGTTGATGAGATACTCGCTGCGACCGTCGGCGTGCAGCCGGCGCATCACCTCGACCTCGTCGGTGTCGACGGGCAGCCAACGTCGGGTGCCGATCTCGCGCCGGATCGGCGAGGCGCCCTCGTGGCCGATCTCGGGATCGGGATCGACGAAGGCCTCCTGTTCCTCGGCGAGGATCTCGCGGTCGAGCTCGTTGGCGAGTTCATCGCCGTCGCCGAGATCCTTGGTCGCATCGCGGGGCGGGTTCGAGAAGGTGAGCGCCACCGACGCCATGCCCGCGGGCTTGCGCGAGCTGCTGCCGGCGAAGATCACGTCGAGCATCGCGGTGCCGCGAAGGCTGCGGGCGCTGCGCTCCCCGAGCACCCAGCGGATCGCGTCGACCACGTTGCTCTTGCCGCAGCCGTTCGGACCGACCACGCCGGTGATCGGATGGTCGAAGTGGAACTCGGTGGGATCCGCGAAGCTCTTGAAGCCGCTCAGGGTGAGTTTTCGCAGACGCATCCATCGACCTCCTTGTCGCGGTCCTCGCCGGGAACCGCCTCGGCCTCACGACGCCGACGATCGCGGACCCCGCCGTGGGTCCGATCCGGTCACCGCGGCACTGTATCGCGCGGGCTCGTCGGAACGTCCGCCGAAGGTGCGCCTGCGGTCGCCGGTGCCGCGAGTCCCGCGATGCCCGAACGGGTGTTCGTGCCGGTGAACGAGGCCGCCGGACCTTCTGGATCGAGTTCCTCCTCCTCGAACTCCTCGCGAGGCTCGAAGTCGTCGCTCTCGCCGGCCCGCAGGATCGCCGCCAGGATCCGATCCTGCTCGGCCTTGAAGCCGCCGGGGAAGCCACCTTCCCGCCACAGGGCGTGGAGCGCACCGATCGTCTCGGAGTAGGTCAGCCCGAGACCCGGCAGCGGGCTCTCCGGCGTTCGTCCGTGGGCGAGGAAGGCGACGAACTCCGGCAGGGAGGAGGGGGCGTCGAGCACGACGGCCGGATCCGGGCCAGGCTGCTTGAAGTAGACCGAGAGGTTCGGAGACGCGCCGTCGCCGCGAACCATGAGTCGATTCGACCACGTCGAGAAGGTGATCGGTCGGCCGATCTCGTTGGTCTCGCCGAACACCACCAGGGTCGGTTCGCCGGTCTGCGAGACGTAGAGCATCGGCTGATCGCTTGGCACGACCTGCAGGCGGAACTTTCCGTCGATCGAGTAGGTCTCGACGATGGGATCCCGCCGCTTCTCGAGGGTCTCGAAGGCCGCGAGGCGAATGTCCACGTTGTCGGCGTCGAGCAGCGGTCGAAGCGCGAGGTCGATTCGCGGATCGGTGCCGAGCTTGGAGAGCAGGTCGATGGCGAGGAGGCGGTCATCGACGCCACCATCCTTGCTCATCTCGACGAGGTGCGGCACCACCATCGGATCGCCGAGATGGGCGCCCGCCTCGATCGCCGCAAGACGCGGACCTTCCTCGGGATAGTCGTAGAGATCCTGGAAGACCGGAACCGCCTTCGGACCGATCGCCCGCCATCGCCACGCCGCCGGTTCGCCCTGCGCGGGACTGGCCAGCAGCGAACGCCGAACCGCATAGGCGGTCTGCTCGGGTGCGGTGGTCTGCAGCGCGGTGTGCCGCACGAGGTTCACGAACTCCTCGGGACGATCGCGCCACGAGGGCGGCACCGAGAGGTCGAGCGAGTCGCCGCTCCGCCCGTGGGCGGTGTCGCCGACCTGACCCGGCTCGCGCGGGAAGACCGAATTGACCGCGCTCTGAATCGAGGTCGCGCGGGCGTGGCTCGTGGTCGCGAGCCGCAGCTTGATCGGGATGTCCTTCGTGGTCTTGCCGCCATCGAGGATTCGGCCGCTGGTGCGGTTGATGGTGTCGCGGCCGGTGGCGTCTGGCTCGATGAAGGGGTTGATGAAGATGGGGCCGCCCGCCTCCGCGAGCGGGAAGGACTGCTTGCTGCCTGTCCGCAGGGCGCCGGGCCGCAGGTCGGTGGTGTACAGGCGTCCGCCCTCGAGGCTGGTCGTGCCGGATCCGGGGATCGCGACGACTCGCACGTCGAAGGAGGAATCCTTGGGGGCACCCGCGGGAATCACGCCCTCGACGACCACGACCGCGGTGTCTTCGGAATTGAGCATCGCCTCCGGGCTCAGTTCGCCGGCGCCGTAGGCGTGGCTGCCGATCCCGCGCCGGGACATCTCGCGGATCATCTGCGCGCGGACTTCGGCGGGCATGAGCCGGCTGCCGGTGCCCTTCAGCCCGACCACGAGGCCGTAGCCGCGGACGACGGTGGGCTGGTAGCCGACCATGATCGTCTCGCTCGCGATGGTGCCGCGGAGAATCGGCTCGACGTCGAGTTCGAAGTTCTGGTCGCTGCGGGTCGTCTTGGACTTGGGATCGGCCCGCTCGATCATGTTGCAGCCGCCGGCGAGGAGCAGCACGGCGGCGAGCGTGGCGAGGGGCCGAGCGGTGAGGGCGGAGCGGTGGGGGTTCACGGAGTCGACCGATCCTGCGGGGTCACGAGTGGGCGCTACTGGATTCGAACCAGCGACTCCCGCCGTGTAAAGGCGGTGCTCTAGCCACTGAGCTAAGCGCCCGGCGGATCTCGATCGCCCGGCGGCGAACGATTCGCAGATGGTACGGACGAAGGTCGCGCGAGACCAGATTCGACGGCGGTTCGAATGGCTTCGCCCGCGTACTTCGGTGGCCATGGCCGAACCGCCGGCCGCGGAACAAACCCCCGCTCGCCGCCGATCGCGACGCCCCGCGTTCCTACCATCCGCCCCCGCACCAAGGTCTCCGTGAGCGAAACGCCATCCAACTCCGATCGACCCCGCTCCGAGTCGGACGTCGCCTCCGCGACCGGGCTCGATCCGAGCAGCCTGACTCCGGACCTGCGACGTCGG
>JBMSXH010000130.1:0-6699 GCA_049425445.1 Phycisphaerales bacterium
CGGCGCCGAGGGGATGCTGTACTTCAGCTCCCGCAGCTCCTCCGACGGCCGCTACACGCTCACCTGCACCTTCGAGGTGGGCACCGACCTCGACATCGCCACCGTCGACGTCAACAACCGCGTCAACAAGGCCAGCGCGAGACTTCCGTCCGAGGCGATCAACCAGGGCATCAAGGTGACCAAGAAGTCGCCCGACATGCTCATGGCGATCAGCCTCTTCAGCGAGGGCGGCGTCTACGACGACATCTTCGTCAGCAACTACGCCACCACCCAGATCGTCGATCCGATCGCCCGGACCGACGGCGTCGGCAGCACGCAGATCGTCGGGCAGCGCGACTATTCGATGCGCCTGTGGCTGCGACCCGACCGCCTCGCCGGCCTCGGCCTGACCGCGACCGACCTCGCCCGCGTGGTGGAGGAGCAGAGCAAGCTCGTGCCGACCGGATCGGTCGGCCAGCCTCCGGCCGCCAAGGGCACGGAGTTCCAGCTCGCCGTCGACGCCAAGACCCGCCTGTCGACGCCCGAGCAGTTCGAGAACCTGATCGTGCGGACCCTTCCCGACGGATCGGTGCTGCGCATGAAGGAGGTCGCGCGGGTCGAGCTCGGCGCGCAGAACTACTCGAGCTTCGGCCGCATCGACGGCTCGCCCGCGGTCGTGCTGCTCGTCTACCAGCGTCCGGGCGCCAACGCCCTCGCCACCGCCGAGGCGGTCCGCTCGCTGCTCGCCGACCAGCTCGCGCCGGCGATGCCGGAGGGGATCGAGTACGAGATCACCCTCGACACGACGATGTTCGTGACGGCCGCGATCGAAGAGGTGATCAGCACCGTCGTCGAGGCCTTCGTGCTCGTCCTCGCGGTGGTGTACCTCTTCCTCGGATCCTTCCGCGCGACCGTGATCCCCATGCTCGCGGTCCCGGTCTCGCTGCTGGGCACCTTCGCGTTCTTCGTGGTGTTCGGATTCTCGATCAACACCATCAACCTCTTCGGCATCATCCTCGCCATCGGGCTCGTGGTGGACGACGCCATCGTGGTGGTCGAGGCGGTCGAGGTCCACATCGCCCGGGGGCTCTCGCCGCGCGACGCGACGGTCAAGGCGATGGAGGAGGTGACCGGTCCGGTCATCGCGACCACCCTCGTCCTCTGCGCGACGTTCGTGCCGGTCGCCTTCATGGGCGGCATCACCGGCGAGATCTACCGGCAGTTCGCGCTGACCCTCTCGATCTCGGTCGCCCTCTCGTCGATCGTCGCCCTGACCCTCACGCCGGCGCTCTGTCGCCTCATGCTGAAGCCGCGCGGCAAGCCGCGGGGCCCGATCTCGAAGGGGCTCGCGCTCTTCTCGCGCGCCCTCGACGCCTCGACGAGAGGCTACGGAGCCGTGGTGTCGGCGCTGGTTCGCAAGTCGGTGCTCGGCCTCGTGGCGGTGGGCGCGGTGATGTTCGGCATCTCCGACCTCGGCAAGCGGCTGTCGACGGGCTTCGTGCCGTCCGAGGATCTCGGATACCTGTTCTCGCTCGCGATCCTTCCGGACGGCGCGAGCCTCGAGCGCACCGAGCAGGTCGCAAGCCGTTTCGAGGAGTTCGCACGCCAGGTGCCGGGCGTGCGGCGGATCGTCAGCCTCGGCGGGCTCAACCTGCTCACCGGAACGTACGACTCGAACGCCGCGAGCTTCATCGCGGTGCTCGATCCCTGGGACGAGCGCGAGTCGCCCGAGCGCTCCGTGACCAGCATCCTGCAGGCGTTCCAGCGCGAACTCGCGAGCTATCCCGAGGCGGTCGGCTTCGCGTTCAACCCGCCGCCGATTCCGGGCATCGGAACCTCGGGCGGCCTGCAGCTCGAGGTGCAGGCCCGCCAGGGCCAGTCGCTCGATGAGCTCTACGACGTCGCGCAGTCGTTCTCCGCCGCGGCGATGAAGCGACCCGAGATCGGCGCCATGTTCTCGAGCTTCCGGCCGAACGTGCCGCAGATCGAGCTCTTCGTCGATCGCGATCGGGCGAAGATCATCGGCGTTCCGATCAGCGACGTCTTCCAGAGCCTCCAGATCTTCCTCGGCGGCCTCACCGTCGAGGACTTCTCGGCGTTCGGCCGCACCTATCGGGTGACGATGCAGGCCGAGCCGAGCTTCCGCAGCAGCCCGCAGTCGATCGGCGAGATCTACGTGCGATCCCCGGACGACGTGATGGTTCCGCTCGCGACGCTCGTCGAGCTGTCGCCGATCACGGGGCCCAACGTGATCTTCCGATACAACATGTTCCCCTGCTCGGAATTCACCATCGCGCCGGCGCCGGGGCGCACCGGCGGCGACGTGATCGCCGCGATCGGCGAACTCGAAGCGACGGATCTTCCCGAGGGCTTCGGCCTCGAGTGGACCGCGATCGCCTATCAGCAGATCCGGTCCGCGGGCGGGCAGAGCCTGATCCTCGGCCTCGCCATCGTCTTCGTCTTCCTCTTCCTCGCCGCGCAGTACGAGAGCTGGTCGATTCCGCTCTCGGTGCTGCTCGGGCTTCCCACCGCGATCCTGGGCGCCTTCGCCGCCACGTGGATGCGGAGCCTTTCGATCGACGTCTACGTGCAGATCGGCCTGGTCATGCTGATCGGCATGGCCGCCAAGAACGCGATCCTGATCGTCGAGTTCTCGAAGCTTCGGCGCGAGGAGGGCGAGGGGGTGATCGACGCGGCCATCGAGGGCTCGAAGCTCCGCTTCCGCCCGATCCTCATGACCGCGATCTCGTTCCTGCTCGGCGTGCTGCCGCTGGTCCTCGCGGCAGGCGCCGGCGCCGCGAGCCGCGTGTCGCTCGGCACCGCGGTCTTCGGCGGCATGCTGGTCGCGACCGCGATCGGCGTCTTCCTGATCCCGATGCTCGACGTCGTGGTGCAGCTCGTGGTGCGGCGGCTGTTCGGGGAACCGAAGACGTCGCGACAGCCAGCGCCGACTCCACCCGCCGCGGCCTCCGAGGGAGGCGCGGCGTGAGCACCAGCAGGATCCTGCGGCGCCTGTCGCTCGTCGTCACGGTCCTCGCCGGCCTCTCCGGATGCAAGGTCGGTCCCGATCCGGCCCGGCCCGAGGTGGCGACGCCGGAGTCGTTTCGCGCGGCGACCGAATCGCAGACCGCGGCGAACCCGGACGAGCTCACCTGGTACGCGCTCTTCGAGGATCCCGTCCTGCGCGACTTGATCCGCGAAGCGCTCGCCGGAAACGACGATCTCGCCATCGCCGCCGCACGGGTGCGCGAGGCCCGCGCCGCCTCCGCGATCGCGGAGAGCCGTCTCTTCCCGACCATCGACGGCAACGTCGGCATCGACACGCAGGGCATTCCGCGGCAGGGCTTCCCGATCTTCCCGGAGCCGCAGGACCGCGATGCCTTCACGCAGACCCTCGGCGGCTTCGCCTCGTGGGAGCTCGATCTCTGGGGCCGATACGCCCGCGCCGCCGACGCCGCGAGCGCCGAGCTGCTCGCCCTCGAGCTCGACCGCGCCGCGGTGATGCAGACGATCGTGGTCGAGCTCGCCTCGTCCTACTTCCGCATGCTCGCGGCCGACGAGAACCTCGAGATCACCCGCCGCACCATCAAGAGCCGCGAGGCCTCGCTCGAACTCGTGCGGGCGCGTCTCGAACAGGGCATCGCGAGCAAGCTCGAACTTCGGCAGGCCGAGAGCCTCCTGCAGAGCGCCCAGCTCTTCGTGCCGGTCTACGAGTCGCAGCGCGAGCGCGAGGAGAACCTGATCTCGCTTCTGCTTGGACGCAACCCCGACGCCGTGCCGCGCGGCGAGCCGCTCGCGAAGCAGGTCGAGACGCTCGAGGTGCCCGCCGGGCTGCCGTCGCAGCTGCTCGAGCGGCGCCCCGATCTGGTCGCCGCGGAGGCGCAGCTCGCCGCCGCGACCTCCCGCATCGGCGAGGCGAAGGCGCTGCTCTATCCGCAGCTGACCCTCACCGCGTTCGGCGGCGTCAACAGCCAGGATCTCTCGAATCTGTTCGACGCGAGCAACACCTTCTGGGATGCGGCGCTCACCCTGACCATCCCGATCTTCAACGCTGGGCGGCTCGAGGCGAACGTCGCCGCGACCGAGGCCCGTGCCGAGCAGGCCGCGCGGGCATATCTCAAGACGGTGCGCACCGCGTTCAAGGAGGTCTCGGACGGCCTGATCTCGCTGGAGAAGCTCCGGCAGTTCCGGGCGATCCAGGAGGAGCGCGTCGCGGTGCTCACCGATCAGGCCTCGCTCTCCCAGGCCCGCTACAAGGGCGGCGTGACGAGCTACCTCGAGGTGCTCGACAGCGAACGACAGCTCTTCGAAGGCGAGCAGTCGCTCGTCTCGGCGCGGCTCGACGAGGTCGCGGCGGTGGGCTTCCTCTTCCGGGCGCTCGGCGGCGGATGGGAGTCGCTCGCGAAGGAGGCCGTCGACCCCGCCGATTCGGACACCGAGGCGGCGAGCCCCGGCTCCGAGGACCGCGTCGCCGCGAGCGGATGAGCGCGACTACCCTCTCCGCCCCCTATGCCCGATCTTGCGAACAAGGCGATCGTGATCACCGGCGGCTCCTCCGGCATCGGCGCCGCCACCGCCATCGAGTGCGCCCGCGCCGGCATGGACGTGGTGCTCGCGGCGCGGCGGCGCGATAGGCTCGAGGCGGTCGCCGAGCGCATCGCGGCGCTCGGCCGCCGCGCGGAGCTCGTCGCCTGCGACATCGCCGATCCGGCATCGAGCGCGCTCATGCTCGACGCGGCGGAGCGGGCCTTCGGCGGCTTCCATGCGGTCTTCGCGAACGCCGGCTACGGCCTCGAGCGCGAGGTCCTCGCGACGCCGATCGACGAGATGCGCCGCATGTTCGAGGTGAACTTCTTCTCGGGCGCCGACCTCCTGCAGCAGGCGGCGAACCGCCTCCTGGCCCAGGAGAAGCCGGGGCATCTGCTGATGTGCTCGAGCTGCGTCGCGAAGTTCACCCTTCCGCGGCACGGCGCGTACTCGGCGAGCAAGGCGGCGCAGGCGATGGTCGCCCGGGCGATGCGGTCGGAGCTCTCGCACCACGGCATCGAGGTCTCGACCGTGCATCCGGTGACGACGACCACCGAGTTCTTCGAGGTCGCGGCGGGCGACGATCGGGACCACCTCCGCAACGGCGTGCCGCCGCACGTGCCGGCCCTCTTCATCCAGAAGCCCGAGCGGATCGGCAAGGCGGTCGTCCGCTGCCTGCGTCGCCCGCACCCGGAGGTCTGGACGAGCCACATCGTCCGCCTGACCGCCGCGGCGTTCACCGCGTTCCCGTTCATGCAGGAATGGGTCATGCGGGGCGAGGCCCGCAAGTACCGGGAGCGGGACGCGAAGGCGCGGCGGTAGGCCCGAGTTCCGTCCGATCCCGTCCCCGACCTGCTACCTTTTGTCCCCTTCCGGCCGGGATCGCCCGGCCTTCCGCCCCGTCCCGTTCCGTTCGAGGAGCACGCCCCCCATGGCCATTCGCGTCGGCATCAACGGCTTCGGTCGCATCGGTCGCCTCGTCTACCGCATCGGCATGGAACAGGGCGGCATCGAGTTCGTGGGCGTGAACGACCTCGTGCCCTCGGACAACCTCGGCTACCTCGTCCGCCACGACACCTGCCACGGCCGCTTCTCGCGTCCGCTGCACGTCGATGGCGACACGCTCGTGTGCGAGGGCGTGCGCACGAAGTGCTCCGCGATCAAGGATCCCGCGCAGCTGCCGTGGAAGGAACTCGGCTGCGACCTCGTGCTCGAGGCGACCGGTCTCTTCACCGCGGGCGAGGACGCCTCGAAGCATCTCGCCGCAGGTGCGAAGCGGGTGGTGATCTCCGCCCCGACCAAGACGCCCGAGAGCGTGCCGACCTTCGTCTACCGGGTGAACCACGAGGAGTACGACCCGGCGATTCACAAGGTCGTCTCGAACGCCTCGTGCACCACGAACTGCCTCGCCCCGGTCGCGAAGGTGCTGCTCGATTCGGTCGGCCTCGAGGAGGGCCTGATGACGACGGTCCATGCGGTGACCGCGACGCAGCCCACGCAGGACGGCCCGAGCAAGAAGGACTGGCGCGGCGGCCGCAACGGCTACCAGAACCTCATCCCCGCCTCGACCGGCGCCGCGAAGGCGGTCGCCCTCTGCCTGCCCGAGACGAAGGGCCGCCTCACCGGCATGTCCTTCCGCGTGCCGGTCGCGAACGTCTCGTGCGTCGACCTCACCTTCCGCCCGAAGCGATCGACCTCGATGGAGGAGATCAACGGCCTCATGAAGGCCGCGTCGGAGGGGCCGATGAAGGGCGTGCTCGGCTACACCGAGGAGGAGGTCGTCTCGAGCGACTTCATGAGCGACTCCCGCAGCTCGATCTACGACGCCGGCGCCGGCATCGCCCTCAACGACCGCTTCTTCAAGATCGTCTCGTGGTACGACAACGAGTTCGGCTACGCGTCGCGGTGCGTCGACCTGATCCGCTTCATGGCGTCGAAGGGTCTGTGACTTCGGGGAACGATCGCCTCGCCGCGACCGCGGGAACGAGCGTTCCAACGCCTCGCAGAACTCGCCCCGAACCCTCTCGACCTCTTGACGAGCCGCACGCACCTTCCTAGTCTTCGCGATCCTGATTGCGGGGTAGAGCAGCCTGGTAGCTCGTCGGGCTCATAACCCGGAGGTCGCAGGTTCAAATCCTGCCCCCGCTACTTCAAGAGGCGCGCGCGAAACTGGCGCGCCCGACGGTTCAGAGT
>JBMSXH010000131.1:0-6671 GCA_049425445.1 Phycisphaerales bacterium
TTTCGAAGCAGCCCTTGCAGGAAGAGCCCCGAGATCGCGAGACTCGCCCCCACCGTGCTCGCGACCGCGATCGCGCCGAGACGAAACCCGACCACCGCCTCCGCCGGGAATCCGAACTCGAGTTGCCAGCCATCGCCCGTCCAGATCCGACCGATCGAGAGCCGCAGTCCGGCCGTCGCGAGCGCCAGCAGGATCAGCACCGCGACCAGCGCGGAACGTCGCCCCTCGCTCGCCACTCGCAGTCCGCTCACGAGGTCGGCTCCGCGACAGCCGACGCGCCCGGCCCCGAGATCGACTCGAGCGAGTCTCGGATCTTCCTCGCTGCGCCGATCCAACCGCTCCCGGGCACCAGCGACTCCTCGTCGACGACCAGGCGTACTCGACCTCGAGCCGACACCAACGGAAGCGAGTCCAACGTCGCGAGTCCCTGCTCCGCGCCGAGTTCAGACTCCCGAAGCAGCAGCACCACGCTCGGATCGAGGCGAACCAGATCCTCGAGCGAACACTCCGGGTAGCCCCGCGCGGTGATCGCGTTCACAACGCCCAGCCGCCCGAGCAGCCCGTCGACGAAGGTTCCTTCGCCGAACGCCATCGGAGGCTCGAGGGAGAAGAGCACGACGACCGAGCCCACGTCGGTCGCCGCACGATCCTCGAGCGGCGACGTCGCCGTGCGCATCGCCTCCTTCAAGGCCGCGAGCGCCGCGATCATCGCGCGGGTCTCCTCCATCGAGACGTCGCCCGCCTTCGACAGCAGCACCCGCGGCAGCGCGTCGATCATGCCTTCGAGCTCTTCGAGGGAGTCGATCGGGAAGGATTCGACGCCGAACTCTCCCGCGGCCGCCAGCGACTCGATCGCCGGCTGCACGCCACCGTGCGAGGGCTGCACGAGCACGAGATCGGGTTCGACCTGCCGAAGCGCCTCGGGATCGATGGAAAGCAGATCACCGACCACCGGCACCCGCTCCCCCAGCCCGCGGCAGTACGGCGTGCGGCCAACGATCCAGTCCCCGGCACCGAGATCGCACAAGGTGCGGGTGATGGCCGGGCTCAACGAAACCACCCGCAGCGGTGGCGGGGCGACGATCGACGGCGACGCCGTCGGCGCGGCGGCAGGCTCCTGAGGTCGATCGCAGCCCGCCAGAACGGCGACGAGCGCCCAGATCGCCCGGGCGACGCCGAACCCGGGTGCATTCATGCGAGCACCATCTGAGTTCGCACGAGCCGAACGTAGGGTTCGCAGCGGTCGAGCAGCGCCTCGTGGCGCCCGTCGTCGAGGATGCGACCCGCCTCCATCACCACGATGCGATCCGCCGAGCGAACCGTGCTCAATCGATGGGCGATCAGGATCGAGGTGCGGCCCACCGCGAAGTCCGAGAGCGCCGCGTTGATGAGTTCCTCGCTCTCCGCATCGACCTGACTCGTCGCCTCGTCGAGCAGAAGGATCGCCGGATCCCGCAGGATCGCCCGCGCAATCGCGATGCGTTGGCGCTGACCGCCCGAGAGGCTGGCCCCCTGCTCGGAAACCTCGGTGTCGTAGGCCTGGGGCAGGCGTTCGATGAATTCCGCGGCCCGAGCCAGCCGCGCTGCCTCTCGAACCTGCGACTCGTCGACTCCCGAAAGCCCGTAGACGATGTTCTCGCGGATCGAGCCCTTGAGAAGCACCGGCTCCTGGGTCACCACGCCGATCTGGCGACGAAGGCTCCGGAGATTCACCTCCGCGATGTCGAGGCCATCGATGGTGATTCGTCCATGCGACGGCTCGAGCAGGCGCGGCAGCATGCCGACGAGGGTCGTCTTTCCGCAGCCGTTCGGGCCCACGATGGCGACCCGTTCTCCGTGGGCGATCTCGAGATCGACCCCGGCGATCGCTTCCTG
Organism: Phycisphaerales bacterium; assembly: GCA_049425445.1. GTDB lineage: Bacteria > Planctomycetota > Phycisphaerae > Phycisphaerales > SM1A02 > VGXO01. The sequence continues at coordinate 1,876 of JBMSXH010000131.1, forward strand.
GTCGGCGCCGGGGTAGCGGTAGCGGACCCCCTCGAAGGCGATCGAGGCGCGATGACGCGGCAGCGCCGGCAATCCGCGCCCTTCCCGGTTCTCCGCCGGCATCGACAGCACATCGAGCAGACGCTCCGCCGGAGCCGAGGCGGCCTGAATATCGTGCGCGAGCGCAGTGAGCGGCTTGAACGAAGCCCCGGCGATGCCGAGCGAACCAAGCGTGAGCACGAAGCTCTCGAGCTTCAGAGATCCGTCGAGGATCTCCCGCGCCGCGAGGATCGCGAGTCCCGCAAGCACGATCACCGCCAAGGCCTCGACCATCGGGCTCGCGAGCGCTCGCGCCGTCCGGATGCGAAGTTCCTCGCGAAGCAGTCGCTGGTTCGCGGCATTGAATCGTCGCATCGCGGACTTCTCCGCAGTCGCGGTCTTCACCCCTCGAAGCCCCTGCACCGACTCGTGGCACGCCCGCAGCAGGTCCTCCTGCGACCGCAGCGCGCCTCGCGTGCTGCGACGGATGCGGCGACCGAACTGGCGGATCACGATTCCGATCGGCGGCGCCACGAGGAACGCGGCGAGGGTGAGTCGCCAGTCGAACCAGATCGCGGCGCCGAGGCCCGCGAGGCCGCGGGTGAGTTGCGAGACCGATCGGCCAAGCAGCGCCATCAGGCCGATCTGCAACTCGGCCGAGTCGCGGACGATCCGGCTGATCAGCTCCGCCGGTCCGCGCGAGACGACCTGAGCCATCGGAAGCGCGATCACGTGGCGGAAGGCGTCGAGACGGACCCTCGCGATCGTCCTCGCCACGACGCTGCCCGCGAGGTACTGATGGAGGAAGTTCGCCGTCGCGCCGAACACCGTCAGCAGCAGCAGCCCGCCCATGATCACCGAAACCCCCGCGAGCGGGTCGGTCGGAAGCAGACTCACCAGCGCCGCGGGCAGCGGCGGAAACGACCCCGAGGCGGCGTGATTCTCCGCGAGCGAGCGGAGCGTGGCCCCGTCGCGACCCTCCAGGATGATCTCGAGCAACGGGCCGAGCGAGACCAGCCCCGCGCCGAGCCCGCCCGCCGAGACGAAGGCGAAGCAGATGGCGCCGAACACCGCGACGCGGTAGCGGAGCATCCGCCGAGCGAAGGTCCGAAACGGGGGCATTCCGGGAGTATCGGGGGATCGGCGGGTTGTTTCCACCGGCGTGCGAGTCGAGGTGTCCGCGGGAACGGTCACCCCGTCACCTGCCCCTCGCCGAGCCGCTCCAACCGGGCCCAGAAGCCCGGGTCGCTCTTGGCGACCACCTCGGGCTCCGCGATCGCGACGCCTGGGCGGGCAAGCCCGAGCATCGCGAACGCCATCGCGATGCGATGGTCGCGACAGGTGTCGACGAGGCACGGGCCGCCCGGAACGGTCCCCCCGGGCTCGATCCGCAACCAATCCGGCCCCGTCTCGACCATCACGCCTGCGCGACGCAGGTTCTCCGCGACCGACTCGATGCGGTCGCTCTCCTTGATCCGCAAGGTCTCGAGGCCCCGGAGCATCGTCGGAGTCTCCGCCCGGCTCGCGAGCACCGCGAGCGCCGGCACCGCGTCGGGAAAGGGCGACGCGTCGAGGTCGGCACCCACCAGTCTCGCCGCCCCCCGGACCAAGATCCCGCGGTCGCCTTGGGCAAGCTCGACGCCGAAGGATCGCATTCGACGGATCGCTTCCGCATCGGGTTGGCTCGACTCGATCGGGAGCCCCGCGAGTTCGATCGTCGATCCGGGCACGATGGCCGCCGCCACAGCGAAGAAGATCGCCGTCGAGGCATCCGGCTCGATCGCCCAGGTGCGAGAACGAATCGGCTGCGGCGCGATCCGGATTCTCGAAGGGCCCGCGGAGTCCGAACCCGCGCGCGGCAGTTCGCGATCCAGTTCGACTCGGACCCCCGCCTCGCGAAGCGCCTCGATCGTCAACCAGAGGTAGCTCGCGCTCGTGGGCGACTCGCCGCGATCGAGTTGAAGTTGAAGGTCGACACCCTGCTGCGTCGCGGGCGCCGCCAGCAGCACGGCGGAGAGAAACTGACTCGACGCGGTGCGCCCCGCCTCGATCGAGCCGCCTCGCAGTCCTCCCCCCTGCACTTCGATCGGAAGCCGTCCCGGCGCGGCGAGTTCGCGCAGAGACGCGCCGAGCGATCGCAGCATCGCCACGCCTTCCTCCATCGGCCGCTCGCGAAGCCGGCTCCCGCCGTCGACGACGACGGGCGCTGCGGCAAGCGTCGCGAGGGCCAGGGAGAACCGCGCGCCGGTTGCACCCTCGCCCAGATCGAGCCGCACGCCGCCGTCGAAGACGCCGCCGGTGCCCTCGATGGTCAACATGCCCGCTTCGCCTCGCTCGATCGCGACGCCGAGTCCCCCAAGGGCCGCGGCGAGATGGCGTGGATCGTCCGCCTCCAAGGCGTTGGCGATCGTCGATCGCCCTTGTGCCAGGGCGGCAAGGACCATCGCCCGCTGGGTCAGGCTCTTCGACCCCGGCAACTCGATCGATCCGCGCAACGGACCCCGCGCCGGATGAATCAGGCGGGCGGGCACCGCAAGGCTCGAATCGGGCTCCGTGCTCACGCCTCCGTGTCGCGTCGGAAGACCGCGACGACGTCCTCGACCGGCACCACGAAGAGGCGATTGTCTCCCTCGAAGTCGACCGGAATCGCGTGCCGCGGGTTGAAGAGCACCTTGTCGTACTGCTTGACCGGATAGTCCTCGTCCCGCTCGACCTGACGGCTGACCGCGACGATGCGCCCGGTCAGCGTCGGAATCTCCATCTTGTCCGGGAGGTGGATGCCGACCTTGGTGACCTTGCGGTCCTCGTCCTTGCGGATCAGGACCCGCTTGCCGACCGGTTCGACGATCTCGAGGGCAGGAACTCCGGGCTTGGCTCGACTCATGGAGCGAATGATAGGGACGCGTGGCGAGCCGGTCGCCGCGGCGCGCGTACCCATGCCTCGCCTTCCACCAAGGGCCCGGATCGCCCATGGACCGGCCGCTGGCGTCGATCGGCCCTCATGCCGCTTCGACTGCCAAGCGTCGCGGACGACTTCGCAGTCGAAGCCACACGCTGGCGCCGGGGTACAACTCCCTTCCACGGAGATCACCCGTCATGACCGACCGTCTCGAGGCTCTCATCCACAACGTCCCGGACTTCCCGAAGCCCGGAATCCTCTTCAAGGACATCACGCCGCTGCTCGCGGATCCATCGGGGCTCGCCCTCGCGGTCGAACTGATGGCGAACCCCTTCCGTCGGCAGAAGCCCGATCTCGTGGTCGGCGCGGAGAGCCGCGGCTTCATCTTCGGGATCGCGGTCGCGCAGGCGCTCTCCTGCGGATTCATTCCGATCCGCAAGCCCGGCAAGTTGCCGCGCGAGAAGCGATCCGCGAGCTACGCCCTCGAGTACGGCACCGACACGCTCGAGATGCACGCCGATGCGCTCTCGCACGGCGAGAAGGTGGTGATCGTCGACGATCTGCTCGCGACCGGCGGCACCATGAAGGCCTGCCACGACCTCGTGAAGGGGCTCGGCGCCGAGGTCCTCGGCGTGAGCGTCCTCATCGAACTCGAGTTCCTGAAGGGCCGCGCGCAGCTGCCGGGCGTCGAGGTGCAGTCGGTGCTCAAGTACTGATCGACTCGCCAAGGCCGTCGCTTCGACGACCGATGCCGGGAGGCGACCGCCAAACTTCGATCAGCCGCCGAACTTGACCGCTTCCACCCCGGCGACCATGAAGAGCCCGAACAGCAGCATCCCGCCAACGATGGGATGGCCAATCGCGGAGGCTCGTCCTGCGAGCCCGGTTTGCAGGACGACCCGCCGCTTGCGAGCCCCCGCTCGCAGGTCCACATCGCTGGATGCTCGCCGCGTTCGTCCGGTCCAAGGCAGGTCGTATCATCCACACACCGTCGGCGGCTCTGCTCGCCGGCGGTTCGTGTTTCCGATCCGCCGCCGTCCGAGTCGCGGCCCCCGATCCCGGAGTCGACCATGACCACGCTCTCCCCCAACTCCGCCACCGATCCCAACCCGTCGACCGACCCGCTCCAGCTGATCGACGTCGACCACGTCCGCTTCTACGTCGGCAATGCCAAGCAGGCGGCGTTCTTCTACGCCTCCGCGTTCGGATTCCAGGTGGCTCAGGTCCAGGACCTGACCACCGGCAGCCGGACCGCCGCGAGCTACCTGCTCACGCAGGGCAACATTCGGATCCTGCTCGAGACGCCGTTGACTCCCGAGCACGCCGCCACGCAGGAGATCGCCAAGTACGGCGACGGCGTCAAGGACATCGCCCTCACCGTCTTCGACGCGGAGAAGGCCTACGAGCAGGCGATCCGCAACGGCGGCGAGAGCGCCTACGAGCCGATCACCTTCACCGACGCGACCGGCACCGTCACCATGGCGGGCATCCAGACCTACGGCCGCGTGGTGCACTCCTTCGTGAGCCGCACCGGCGGCTACGGGCTTCCGCAGGTCAAGCAGGGCGGCACGTTCGCGCCGGGCTTCCGCAAGGTCGAGTCCTACGCCCTCAACGACTTCAACCTCAAGCACCCCTGCGGCCTCAAGTACGTCGACCACTGCGTGGGCAACGTCGAGGAAGGTCGAATGAACCACTGGGTGAAGTGGTACGAGCAGGTGCTCGGCTTCGCGATGTTCAAGCACTTCGACGACAAGGACATCTCGACCGAGTACTCGGCGCTCATGAGCAAGGTGATGGCCTCCGGCAACCACCTCATCAAGATGCCGATCAACGAGCCCGCCGAGGGCAAGAAGAAGAGCCAGATCCAGGAGTACCTCGA
>JBMSXH010000132.1:0-6661 GCA_049425445.1 Phycisphaerales bacterium
ATGAAGAACGCCTGCTCTCGAGCGACGCGGTCGATCCGCTCGAACCGGCCGCTCCGGCCGCCGTGGCCCGCCTCCATCTCGATCCAGAAGACGAGGGGCTCGTCGTCGGTCTTCAGCCGCCTGAGCCGCGCGACGTACTTCGCCGGCTCGAAGTACTGGACCTGCGAGTCCCACAGACCCGTCGTCACGAGCATCGCGGGGTAGTCCTTCGCCTCGAGATTGTCGTACGGCGAGTAGGACAGGATGTACTCGTACGCCTCCTTCGACTCGATCGGATTCCCCCACTGCGTCCACTCGTTGGTGGTCAGCGGAATCGACGCGTCGAGCATGGTGGTGAGGGCATCGACGAACGGCACGTGCACGCCCATGCCCCGATAGCGATCGCCCGCCATGTTCGCCAAGCCGCCCATCAGGAGTCCGCCGGCCGAGCCCCCGGTCGCGAAGACCCGCGTCGGGTCGGCCCACCGCTCCCGCACGAGGAAGTCGGTGGCATCGATGAAGTCGGTGAAGGAGTTCATCTTGTGCATCAGCCGACCGTCCTCGTACCAGCCCTGCCCGAGATCCGAGCCGCCGCGCACGTGGGCGGTCGCGACCGCAAAGCCGCGATCCATCAGCGAGACGCTCGCCGGATCGAACACCGCATCGCTGGCGAATCCATACGAGCCGTAGGCCTCGAGGACGATCGGGTGCGCGCCGTCGCGCGACCACGAGTCCTTTCGCCACGCGATCGAGATCGGAATCCGCTGGCCGTCCCGGCTCGGCGCCCACAGGCGTGCCGACTCGTACTTCGACGCGTCGTAGCCGAGCACCGGCTGGACCTTGCGAAGCCGCTTCTCGCGCGAGTCGAGATCGACGTCGAGCACCGTGCGCGGCGTGGTCATGGTGGTGAACGAGACCCGAAGCGATTCGTTCGATGGATCCGGGTTGTCGTCGAGCCACATCGAGAACGCCTCCGCCTCGACCGGCACCACCCAGCCTTCGCCGCCCTCCCACGGCACGATGCGCACCTGGGCGTTCGCGCCCGACCGCTCGCCGATCGCCACGCCGCGATCGAGGAGGACGAAGTCGTCGAGCGAGGTCTGCGATCGCTCCGGCACCAGATCCCGCCAGCGCGAGCGGTCGGCCGGATCGTCGTCCGACGCCAGCACCAGCCGGAAGTCGGGGGCTGCGTCGTTGGTGCGGATCACCCAGCGGCCGTCGAGATGATCGGCGTAGGAACGCACGCCCTTCCGCATCGGCAGCACCACCACCGGAGTCTTCGTGGGGTCGTCGAGGGGCACGGCCTTGAGTTCGGTTTCGTCGTAGGTGCCCGTCGAAATCAACAGCCACTTCCGGTCGCGGCTCGCGTCGAAGCCCGTGAAGAGTTCGTCGTCCGGCTCGTCGAAGACCACGCGGTCGCGCGACGGCGGCGTGCCGAGTTCATGCAGCATGATCGGCCCGCTCTGCAGCAGGACCGGATCCTGCCGCTGGTAGAAGAAGCTTCGCCCGTCGTTGGCCCACACGATCGACTCGAGCGTGCCGTCGATGCGATCGGGAAGCAGCTCGCCGGTGCGGAGATCCTTCACGAGCAGCCGATGGCCGCGGCGACCCTGAAGATCCATGGTCCACGCGAGGCGGGTGCCGTCGGGGCTCACCTCGTACGTGCCGAGTCGGAAGTAGTCCTCGCCTCGCGCGAGTTCGTTGCCGTCGAGCAGCACCTCTGGCGCCGCATCCGGGTCGGGGCCGTCGACCCCGCCCTTTCGTCGCATCCAACGCGGCTGCTCGTCGCCGGGCTCGAAGGCGGTCCAGTACCACCAGCCCCGATCGTGCTGCGGCACGGTCGCGTCGTCCTCCTTGATGCGGCCGCGGATCTCCTGCGAGAGCGTCGCCTGCAGCGGCGCGAGGCGTTCGAGCATCGCCTCGGCGTAGCCCTGCTCGGCGTCGAGGTACTCCATCACCTCGTCGCGCTTCCGCTGCGGATCGTCGTCGCGGAGCCAGTAGTACTCGTCGAGCCGATCCCCGTGCGGGCTCTCGACGACGAAGTGCTGCTGCTTGGCGACCGGCGGCGCGACGGCCGCCGTCCGCGACGAGGTCGAGGGTGACGTGCAGGCGATGACGGCGAACGGAATGGCGGCGGCGGCGAGCAGTCGACATGAGCGCATCGCCGCAAGGTACCGCTGCCGGCGCGGTTTCGTGAGTCGTGCGGACCGGGACGCACCGCCGCTCCTGCCGGACTTCGGGCCACCACACGACACGCCGCGAGGGCGGTCGACCGCCATGGCTACTGCGGACGCCGTTCCCCCGCTTCGACCCGCACCGGCAGGCGATTGCCGGCCGGCGGCATCGGGCAGGTCGCGAACGCCGTGAACGCGCACGGCGGGTTGTACGCGCGATTGAAGTCGATGGTGGTGCGGCCGTCGATCGGCGCGGGCACTTCGAGGAACCGTCCGCCGCCGTAGGTCTCGCGCCCGTTGGTCTCGTCGCCGAAGACGACGAAGAGACGCCCCTCGCCGGCCGAGGTGGCGAGGAGTTCGCGTGACACGCCATCGAGTTCGAAGCGAAGCGTCGCGGCAAGCGGCTGCTCCTCGAGGTAGCCGGTCACGTTGGTGATCGCGATGGTGCGGTCGCGGGCCGGCTCGACCGTCGCGTCGACGGCTCGCCTCGGGTCGAAGGGATAGAGCTCGAGGCCGGAGAACTCGGTGAGCACCGGGCTCGCGGCGTCGCGCACCCGCAAGGCGAGCCGGCCGTTGCGTCGCACCAGCGTGAACGAGACCGTGCCGCTGCGAACGACCGATGGCGGCCCCTGATCGTCGGCGACGAGCGGCTCGCCCGCCGTGCCGCGCTCGATGGAGACCTCGGCGCGAGGCTCCGGCACGAAGCGCACCGACTCGCCCACGACCACGAATCGTCCGCTCACGGCGTCGGCGCAGCCCGGATAGGAGAAGGTCGCCGAGGCATCGCGTCCGACGGTGAACTCGCCCTCGTCGAGAAAGTCGAGGCCGACGAGCGTGAGCCAGCCGTCGGGAGCCTGCAGGCGCGAGAGACGTTCGGCATGCCAGGCGTCACGGGCGGCCGCTTCGGCCGAGGGCGCGGATCGAGTCATGGCGGGGTCTGGAGGCACCTTCGCGTCGGGCGAGGTCGAATCGGCACGCGGGGGCGACGATGCGCACGCGGCGGTCCACCAGACCGCCACGCCCAGCGACACGATCGAAGTGAACCGGTCTCGCATGCTGCGGAGCGTAGCGAGCCGCCACGCCACGCCGAAGGCCTCCGGCACGACGCCGGCACCCGCGATCGATTCGACCCAGCCGGTCGGTTCAGCAGCCGCCCCACGCCGCGAGCACGAGGCCCAGATCGACGCCGTCCACGACGCCGTCGCTGTTGAGGTCGGAGACCGTGCCGCCTCCCGCAGCGCCCCAGCCGGCAAGCACCGTGCCGAGGTCGACGCCGTTCACGAGCCCGTCGCTGTTCACGTCGCCGACGCAGGGTGCCACGCACTCGTCGGGCACACCGTCGCCGTCGGTGTCGGCGCTTGCAGGCGTGTACGGCACCGCCAGCAGCGCCTGGAGCGGCAGCATGCCCCGCGAGATCCGAAGCTCGTCGATCGAGCCGCGAAGCAGCTGATTGACGCCTCCGGTCGCGTTGGGGTGGCCGCCGATCACGAGCGGCACGTCGTTCGCGAAGAGCTGCATCGACTCGATCGAGACGTCCTCGTAGACGTCGTTCAGCACGAAGCGGCAGATCCGATTGAAGGGATCGAAGGAGATCGCGACGTAGTTCCAGTCGTTGTCCACGATGCGAAGGTTGCTGACGACCGCCCACTTGTTGGTGCCGCCTCCGTCGCCGTAGCCGCCGGTGAACACCAGCTCGCGGCCGTTGAGGTTGGCGGTGCGCCCACTCACCTCGTCGCAGGTGCTCGCGTACTCGGCCCCCTGCACGAGGATGCCCCAGTCGATCTGCGAGTCGGGCGTCGCCCCCTTCTTGCAGGCGAGCCACTGGCGATTCGCCGCCGATCCGGTGCTGCCGAGCTGATCGAGCTGCACCCACGCCTCGACGGTGAAGGCGTCGTCGAAGAAGGACAGATGCTGCGAGGGATCGTCGACCACGAGCCGCCCCGCGTTGCCGAGCAGAATCGAGCGGGCGTTGTCCGCACCGGTCGAGGGGATCTCCGTCACCGGCACGGCGGACTGCGACGAGCCCCCGTTGTTCATCGCGTCGACGGCGAGGGGACCGCTGTCCAAGCCGATCGCCTTCGCGTTCTCGAAGCGCCAGTAGGCGATCGTCTCGGTCGCCGGCGCCGCCGCGACGTCGCAGGAGTCGGGGGTGCCGTTGTTGTTGCAGTCGTCCGCAAGCCCCTGCGCGATCGCCACGCCGTCGGAGATGCCGTCGCCGTCGCAGTCGACGTCGCACGCGTCCGGCACGCCGTTGCCGTCGAGGTCGAGGATCGGCCTGAACGCCTCGGTCGGCACGACCACGGGCGAGCCGCCCGGCGGGGCCCAGCGGAGGATCACCCGTGCCCCGCCGATTCCCTCGAACCACTCCATGCGGAAGGCATATGACCAGCCGGCCTCGAGTTCGATCGAACTCGTGTAGGTGCCGTTCCCGTTCTCCCAGTGCTCGATGACCACCTCGTCGCCGATCCAGAGCCGCACGCCGTCGTCGGCATCGGCGATGAACTGATAGATGCCCGAGACCGGTGCCGTCAGGATGCCGGTGAAGCGGATGCCGTACTCGTCGTTGCCCAGTCCGTCGACGCCGGTCGGCGAGCCGCCGTCGAACTCGAAGTCGATGTTGGCGACGATGGCGCTCGCCAACCGCTCCGTCAGGCGCCCGTTGTCGCTGCTGTCGAAGTACTCCGCGACGAGACCGTGCGGAACCACCGACGCGCACTCGTCGAAGATGCCGTCGCCGTCGCAGTCGCCGCCATCCTCGCACGTGTCGAGCAGGAGGTTCGCGTTGCAGTCCGCCGCCGCGTCGAGCTCGATCTGATAGAGGTCGGGCAGGTAGTTGCCGTCGCAATCGGAGTCCGCGCAGAGGTCGGGCACGCCGTCGGCGTCGCGGTCGAGGGTGGGACGCAGCGCCATCGAGGGAACCACCGAAGGCTCGACCGCCGACGGCGCCTGCCAGAGGAACCGCAGGATCGCCCCGCCGGTGTACTGCACGTACTCGATGCGGAGGTGGTATTCGCGGCCGGCCTCGAGCTCGATGTCGGCGAGCGTCTCGGTGCCCGGGCTCGGCCCCCAGTAGTTCACGATCTGCTCGCCGTCGAGCCAGATCCGGACGCCGTCATCGTGAAGCGCGCCGAGCCTCCAGAGCCCGGTCTCGGAAGGCGTGATGGTGCCGAGCCACCGCGCGGAGAAGTCGTTGTCGGGGATGCCGGCCGGCAGGTTCGCCTCGTTCTGGTCGGCGAAGTCGATCGTGCCGTCGATTCGGGCGGTGAAGCTTCCCTGCAGGTCCTCGTTGGCGAAGTACTGCCCGACGAGCCCCGCGAGACCGGCCTGACAGACGTCGAGCACGCCGTCGGCGTCGCAGTCGCCGCCCTCGAGGTCGCACTCGTCGGGCTGGCCGTTGCCGTTGCAGTCCTGCGCGAGCCCGTTGAGGATCTCGTAGTCGTCGGGCACGCCGTTGCCGTTGCAGTCCGGATCGCACTCGTCGGGCACGCCGTTCTCGTTGATGTCGTCGGCGACGCCGCAGTAGCCGCCGCCGCAGAACGTGCCGCGGACCATCCAGTCGCCCTGGAAGTCGGCGAAGAGCTTGCTGAGCAGCGAGAACTCCGCGGCGCCGTTGGCGAGGTCGTTGGGGTTGAACGGGTTGATCGTGCCGATCCACCAGCTTGCATCGAGCGTCGCGTCGCCGTCGTAGGCCGCCGGATAGGCCGCCGGCGTGATGGGCACCTGATTCGCCCAGACCCCGATGAACACCGACGTGCCGGGCTCGCCGAGGTAGGTCTCGGGAATCGGATGCAGCGTCTCGTTGAGCGGCACCCAGCCGCGGCCCGACACCGTCTCGACCGAGACGAGCAGTTCCGCATCGAAGGGAATGCCGTCGCCGTCGGGATCGGTCCAGACCGCCACCGTCACCGGGCTGCCCTCGTCCAGGATGCCGTAGACGATCTCGATGCCGTTGATCGTCTCCTTGCCCGGCTCGACGATGTACTGCACGAGCCAGCAGATGGTCTGGTTGTTGCCGAGGTTGGTGCCCACCGCCCCGGTCAGTCCGCCGACGTCCGCCTGGTAGTAGCGATCGAGTTCCTCGAGCTCGCACTCGTCGGGAATGCCGTTCCCCTGGCAGTCCTCGCTGATCCCGAGGGCGATGTCCTCCGCATCGTCGATCCCGTTCTGGTTGCAGTCCTCGACGCCCGCGAAGGACGCCGAGGCGGTCATGGCCAGCGGAAGGAGCAACGCGAGGGCACCGTCGAGCAGGGCGGTCGGTCGGGGCATGTCGGAGGGTCTCGGGGGTTCAGGGGAGGGCCGGGACGAGGCCACGCGAGGCCGAAGACTTGCGGGCACCGAGGCTTCGAAACTCGGTGTACCGGTGAACGTAGCCCGCGGATCGCACGGGGCGAGCAGATTTCCAGAATGCCCGGGCGATTTGGTTGGGGCCACCTCACGCGGTGATCGCTCGCTTCGCTCGGCGGGCGGCCACGTGGACCGGATGGACCTGATGGACTCGATGGACCCGG